>NZ_JAEHCH010000100.1:0-311 GCF_016483245.1 Bacillus cereus group sp. N31
AATACAAGTAGCTCGGTTCTAGGAAACTTAAAAAATGGTGAAAAAGTAACAGTACTAGGAAAAGCAAACGGCTGGGCGAAAATCAGCTATCAAGGAAAAGAAGGCTATGTTTCGTTAGAGTTTGTGAAGTTAGAAGCAGGAAAACAAGAAGAAAAGCCAGCGGAAAACATTACGAATGGAACGCAAGAAGTAGGAACGATTAATGCGACAAGTCTCCGAGTAAGAAGCGCGGCGAATACAAGTAGCTCGGTTCTAGGAAACTTAAAAAATGGTGAAAAAGTAACAGTACTAGGAAAAGCAAACGGCTGGGC
>NZ_JAEHCH010000101.1:0-291 GCF_016483245.1 Bacillus cereus group sp. N31
TTTTTTTCTCATCATTAAATACACCGACTGGATCAAATTGTTCCTTATATAAATCAAGTACCGAACCCGAATGCTTTGTTTCTTGTAATCCTTTTTGCACATGCTTTAAAATCGCCTCGTTAAAACTGGAAGGACTAGGATTAGCGTATACAATTATTACATTCACTACAAAACAACTCCCTCTATAGTTAAATTTTCCCCTTCTTTAACATCTTCTATACAATTTGTACGTTTTTCGAACTTTGTTATTAACGGTTTAATACGGTTAGTAACTCTTCCTTGTCTAAATCT
>NZ_JAEHCH010000102.1:0-283 GCF_016483245.1 Bacillus cereus group sp. N31
ACGATAACAACGCAACAGATCGTCCAAGCTCGATCAAAGTAGACTTACTACAAAACGGTAAAGTAGTAGATACAAAAGAAGTAACAGCGGCAACAGAATGGAAGTACACATTTGAAAACCTCAAAGCATACGATGCAGAAGGTAAAGCATACAAGTATGAAATAAAAGAACAAGCAGTACCAGGATATGAATCAAAAGTAAGTGGTACTGACATCACAAATACAAAAGTAGGCCAAACAAAGGTAGAAGGAACGAAGACATGGAAAGACGGAAATGCGAAAGA
>NZ_JAEHCH010000103.1:0-270 GCF_016483245.1 Bacillus cereus group sp. N31
ATCCATAATCGTATGTAAAGATTTTTCGATATCATTATCCACTGTAGCTGGATCCACTCCACCGACTAGATTCGCCCCCATACGCATCGCATCTTTCACAAGTTGTACAGAATTACTGCGCAATAATCCATGTTGCGGAAAAGCAACGATTCCACCAGACATCCGATTTTTATATGTTGCTAATGCAGCTAACGGCGCCTCCAAATTATGAAGTCCAATTATTGGATCAACATTACAATGCGTTCTAATATTCGTTGTACCATTTCGAAG
>NZ_JAEHCH010000104.1:0-268 GCF_016483245.1 Bacillus cereus group sp. N31
CACATCCACCATGTGAATTTCACGATCTTGAAACTCTTTCGCTAACGACAAACCGATTGGCCCGTACCCACACCCTACGTCTAACACATTACCTTTAACATCTGGCATTTGAAACGCTTCAATTAAAAGACGAGACCCAAAGTCCACTTCGTTTTTCGAGCACACCCCATGGTCAGATAAAAAAGTAAATCGAGATTCACGAAGCGTAAATTCCCATCGTTTACGATCGCTCTTACTAGAAGGGTCGGTTGAGACATATTGGTCTGCC
>NZ_JAEHCH010000105.1:0-266 GCF_016483245.1 Bacillus cereus group sp. N31
ACGTATTATGGTTCATATTCGGCTGTTGATTCTTATATTGAATCTGCATCATATTCGGCTGTTGATTCTTATCCATAATCGGCATCATATTCGGCATTTGATTGTTATCCATTATCGGCATCATATTCGGCATTTGATTGTTATCCATGATCGGCATCATATTCGGCATTTGATTGTTATCCATAATCGGCATCATATTGGGGTGTTGGTTGTTATCCATTATGGGCATGATATTAGGTGGTTGGTTGTTATCCATTATTGGCATT
>NZ_JAEHCH010000106.1:0-263 GCF_016483245.1 Bacillus cereus group sp. N31
TGTTGGTGATGTACTTGTTGTTGGTGATGACCATGATGGCTGTGTTGACCTTGATGGTGGTGATGACCATGATGGCCGTGTTGACCTTGATGGTGGTGATGACCGTGATGGCCATGTTGACCTTGATGGTGGTGATGACCATGATGGCCGTGTTGACCTTGATGGTGGTGATGACCATGATGGCCATGTTGACCTTGATGGTGGTGATGACCGTATATGACTTGCGGATACCCACCTACTCCTCCTGCTACAACACCTACTCC
>NZ_JAEHCH010000107.1:0-260 GCF_016483245.1 Bacillus cereus group sp. N31
GGCGCTCCAGGTCACACCGGTGCTACCGGTGCCACGGGCGCTACGGGACCTCCAGGTGCTCAAGGTAACACAGGTGCTACTGGTGCTACCGGTGCCACTGGCGCTACTGGACCTCAAGGCGTTCAAGGTAACACAGGTGCTACCGGTGCCACGGGTGCTACTGGTGCTACCGGACCTCAAGGCGTTCAAGGTAACACAGGTGCTACTGGTGCCACTGGACCTCAAGGTATTCAAGGTAACACGGGGGCTACTGGGGCTGT
>NZ_JAEHCH010000108.1:0-258 GCF_016483245.1 Bacillus cereus group sp. N31
GCTTCATCCATCTCATGTTATTTCACTTTTGTCCAATCAAATTTTCCTCCATCAATTACAATGCCACCTAAACAGCTTGCATGCCCATCAATATATTTCGTAGTAGAATGATCATTAATATTTGCTCCATGTTCGAAGGCTTGGCATAATTAAGGAGTCGCTAATGTGTTATCTACGTTTAAAGGTACTTCCTGGTCTTTGGGTGCATGTGAAATTTCTTTGATATTTTAAACGTTCATTGCTGGATTTGCTAACGAT
>NZ_JAEHCH010000109.1:0-256 GCF_016483245.1 Bacillus cereus group sp. N31
TCCCATATCTGTTCGCCTCCATATTTAGTTTTCAAATGGTTACAATGAATATAGTCCATACATAACTTGTCTATTATTCATGTAAAAAGAGAGGAACTAATCCTCAATGTTTTCTTTCACTTGTATTTCTTTGATGATGGCCCAACCAGCCTTGTAATATGCTTGAAGGAGTTTATCAATATCCTTTTGCGATTTTGGTTCAGGAGCCACAACATAAACTTTCGTTTTCCCGAATTCATAAGACGCTGCATATTCT
>NZ_JAEHCH010000011.1:0-164350 GCF_016483245.1 Bacillus cereus group sp. N31
AGCGTTAAATAATTTATCTATAGAAACTAAAATTTTGAATTCAATTTTAGGGATAGATTTAAAAATACTTAATGTATTTAAGTGTTTTAAGTGTAACGGAAATTTGATTCTTGAAGATGGCATTATCAATAAGAATCAAATTGTTGAGGGAAAGTTAATTTGTAATTGTGGTGAAGAATACGCGATTATTTCAGGGGTTTTAACAGCTGGAAACTCATGTAAATTGTATGAAAAAACATCACTTGAAGATTCTATTTCGGATTATATCCATGAAACTGATACTGCTTTTTTGGAAAATGTTCAAAGAGGAGGAGAATGGGCGAAAAAGAAACTAATGCAACTAGATTTAAATGAAAAAATACTACTGGATTTAGGGTCTGGCATTGGGTTCTTTTTACGAAATATCTATGAGGAACTACCAGAAAATTGCCTATATATTGCTGTTGATCGAGATTTGAATAAACTTTTATTTTTAAAAGATGTAATTGAAAGAAGAAACCCGAAAAGAAACATTCTATTTATCTGTGCCGACTTTTTAAACATACCTATTCAGAATTATTCTGCTGATATTGTCATTGATCAGTCAGGTACAAGTAATTATAGTTTTGAGCATGAAAACTTTTTGTTGCATGAATTAAATCGACTTTTTAAACCAGAGTGTTATATGCTAAGCTCATATATTTTATTTAAAAATTTCAGCATACATAGTCATATACCAATTAGATTACGAGAGAATTTTACCTCTTCAAAAGTTAAGGGAGAAATTCAAAAACTACAGTTTCATTCCATTGATGAAAGAACTTCTAATTATTTGGAAAGAGGCGGGAAATACGAAAATTTCTTCGTTCAAGGAGAAGAAATTTATACATATTCATTTTTCGGAAGAAGATGGGGTTAACCCCATCTTCTATTATTTTTCTTTTAAAACTTTTTAATAATAGCATATTGATATTGGGTTGACCCGAGAACTTACACTGTATGTAATACAAAGTTAAACGGGAGGAAAGAGTTATGGGACGTTTACGAATACATTCACAAAATGAGCAAAGTACTCAAGAACTAAGAAATATTTATCTCTATTCATTTGGGAAAACAGTATCAATATTTGGTAGCTCTATTTATAGTTTCGCATTAGGATTATATGTGTTACAAATAACCGGATCAGCATGGAATTTCGCAATTACGCTTATTTTAGGAACGATTCCAATGATTGTTATGAATTCATTTGCAGGTGTAATCGCAGATAAAGTTGATAAAAAGAAACTGGTCGTTTGTATGGATTTACTAAGTGGAGGCTTATTAATTACTGTTTATATATTGAGCAGTAATTATGGTTTAAACTTATTCATCATTTATACTACTACTTTTCTTTTAACAGTATTTACAACGTTTTTTGGAATAGGATTAGAATCCGCAAAACCGAATATCGTCTCTAAAGAGAGGTTAATGAGTATTAATTCTATAAGTAAAATTATCGATTCTGTATCTTTAATTCTCGGTCCTATGTTAGGTGGTATCATTTTTGCTGTTGTAGACATAAAACTTTTTATAATGATAAACGGTATTTCATTTATCCTTTCTGGCATATCCATACTGTTTATTCACTTTAAATTGTTCGGGCACGATATAAAGGAGGAATGTTCAATAAGAGAAATTAATTTTATTAAAGATATAAAAGAGGGATACTTTTACTTAATGGAGAGGGAAAGCTTAAAGAATACGTTTCATATTTTAATTTCGCTTAATTTCTTCTTAGGATTTGCTGTAACTGTTCCATTACCATACATTATTAACACAGTTCTCAATCTTAGTTCGAAGCAATTTGGTATCATTCAAGGAACTTTTCCAGTAGGGATGATAATTGGTGCAATTTTAGTGAAAAAGATAACTAATCGTTTTTCTTACTCTTATCTTTTGAAAAAGCTAAGTTCAATGTTGGCAGTTTTTATGATTATTTCAGGAATTCCAGTTTTATTCAAAAGTTTTGAAGCAAATGATTTTGTATGCGTTATTACGTATTGTGTTGTTATGTTCTCTTTCGGGCTAATAATAGCGTTAATTGATATTCCTTTAATTTATTTCATGCAAAAAGAAGTTCCTGATGAATATAGGGGAAGAGTGCTCAGTATTGGATTAAGTATAGGTAAAATGATGCAACCGATAGCACTGACATTATCAGGTCTATTATTAAATTATATTCCGGCCTACACGCTTCCAATTGCAGGAGGGATAGTATTTCTTATTTTAAATAAAGTATATTCATATAAATTGAATTTAGAAATTCATTCCAAAGATTATAGTGTTTAACGTAACTATTTGATATTGTTACATATAAAAAAGCGCAGGATGATGCCCCTACGCTTTTTTATCGTAATTCAGCTGTCTTTCTAATAACAATCTTATCAATATCATCTTCTTCATCACCAATAAATAATCCACGCTCTTTTAAATACATTTCAAAGTATAAATCTGCTTCTGCACGTTCATCATATGGTTTTACAGAAAGTACGAAACCTAATTTGTTTTGCTCATCTAAATGAGAAGTGGAGATATAAGCCGGTACATTATGGCGTAAAAAGAGTTCTTTAACGGGAATAATCATATCTTTCATTAACTTTGTTAACATACCCATTTCAAACTCAAAATTAAAGCGATCTATACTAGATAAATCGGCGAATACTACACCGATAAAACCTGTATTAAATACTTCTTGGTATTCTACATCTTCGTTACCATAAAAATTCTTTTCGATCAAATAATTTATAAAATAAGACACACCATCACTTTGTTCAAAAGGTTTTGTTGAAAGAACAAAGCCGATTTTCTTTTGGTTATGTAAATACACACATGACATATATGCAGTGATATTATGTTCTTTAAATAATGCGCTCATTGCTCCAGATAGACCATCAAGTACATGATGAACAATTTGAAGTTTTTTACGAGCGAAATAATAGGATTTCTTTTGTAACTCCAATGTATCAATAAAGACAGAGCCGATAAAGCCTGTATTTGAAATAATAGGTGTTTGCTTTTTTCTTCCTCTGCGCTTTGCTTGAGCCATTGTAAAAATCATCCCTTCATGTACAATTAAAGTAAAAGAACGTTTGTTCGTATATGTATATTTTACTATTAAAACACTCTAAAGTAAAGGGTTTTTGATGAAAAAAACAACAAAAAAGACACCTGTAAAAGGTGTCTTAAACGCTGTAGGGAATAGGGTTTATCCCGTTTATTTATATTATGATACAGAAACAATCTCTTCTGTATCTTCTACATCTAAATGACAGTCCATAGTACGTACATCTTGATCTTCATGACTTCCGAAATAAATAGTAATTTTCATATGTATCGCTCCTTTATTCTAGGAATACCTAAAATAATTACTAGTAATGTTAATGTTTATTATATACCACTTTTTTCATTCCGACAACGTTATATCATTTTTAATTCTTTTAAGCTATCCCGCATAAATTAAAGAGATATTTTTATAGAAAAAGGTAAATAACTTATGTGTTATATTTAAAATTAAAGAGTTCGGATACTAATTTTTATGAAAGGAGCACAATTTATGAATTATAAACAGTTACTATTAGATAATTTTACATTTAAAATCTCATATATTGCTAGACTTGTGCAAGGAATGAATGTAAAAGAAACGAAGGATTACATTGCTGTCGACTGTGGTTTACCTGCAGATACATTTAATATCATTACTTTACTTAACAATAATGTAACAGATAGAGCTAAGCAATTAAATAAGGAGGTAGAATACTATAATCAAAAGAAGTTCCCAATGTGTGTTTGGCTTTGGGATGAAGAACAAGAGCAGACTATTAAGAGCGAGTTATTAAAACTTGGTTTAAAAGAAGCAGAACATAGTATTGCGATGGTTGCAGACTTAAAAACAATTTCTCCAACAATAGACACGCCAGTAGGCTTTACAATTCAACAAGCATCTTCGCTCGGACAAATACAAAGATTTGGAGAAACGCTAGCTGATCTATTCGGTACATCAGAGGAAGGTATACATGTACAATCATTCTATAATCAAATTTCTTCTTTCGATTTATGGAATAGTGAAAATATGAAGCTATACTTAGGTATGTATAAAGATGAAGTTGTAACTGTTGGTTCGTTGGTCTGTACAAAAGATAGTATTGGTATTTATGACATAGCAACTCAAGAAGAGATGAGAGGACGAGGATTCGGTTCTACTATGTTTAACTTCTTGCTGCAAGAAGCAAAGAAATTAAAAAATACTTATTGCGTTTTACAAGCTTCACCTGATGGAATCAATATTTATAAAAAGTCGGGCTTTCAACCTGTTGGACGAATGACTGTTTTTGAAAATCGACATTTATTTGAGTAAATCATACAAGTCAAATTGTTTTAAATATAGGAGTTAACATAGCGTTATGAAAAAAATATCTCTAATTACAATCATTTGTTTTTTCATAGTAATAAGTATCTTTGTTTTTCGGCAAATAAACGAACATAAATACACTAAAGCTATTAATCAATCAAATCATATAAAGAATATCGCACATAGAGGCGCTTCTGCGTATGCACCAGAACATACAATAGCAGCATATAAATTAGGCCAACAATTGAAGGGGGATTACATAGAAATTGATCTCCAAATGACAAAAGACGGACATTTACTAGCTATGCATGATGAAACCGTAAACCGTACAACAAACGGTAAAGGGTTAGTAAAAGAACATACATTAGAAGAAATGAAGCAACTAAATGTAGGCTCTTTTTTCAATGAAAAATATCCGAATTTAGCAAAGAAAGAATTTGAAAATGCTAAAGTTCCAACGTTAAAAGAAATTATAGAAATGTTTGGGCATAATGCTAATTATTATATAGAAACAAAGTCACCAGATGAATATCCGGGTATGGAAGAAAAACTATTAGAAATAATAAAGTACTACCAAATAAGTGATAAAGTTATTATTCAATCCTTTAGTGAAGAAAGTCTGCAAAAGATTCATAGTTTACATGCTAATATCCCACTAGTACAATTATTATCATATCAAAAGTCAGTTCAATTAAATGAATTAGAGATAGAAAAGTATAAAACATACTGCATAGGTCTTGGTATGAATTACAAATATATTGATTCAGCTTATGTAAAGAAAATAAAGAAACACGGATTAGAAGTTCATCCATTTACAGTAGATAATGAAAAAGATATGAAAAAGTTACTTTCATGGGGAGTCGACGGGATGTTTACTAATTATCCGGATCGTTTACATTCAATATTGGATTTAAAAAATCATAAATAAAAAGAATTACCCGATAGGAAAAGATATACGGCTATTTTCATGATGGTAATATCATTGAATACATTGAGCCGAAGTTTAAATAACTATGCAAAAGAGAAAATAAAAAGAATCCAATAACTTTATTGGATTCTTTTTATTTAGTTCTATGCACCCATCGTGAAACAATAGGATAATGAAACTCTTTATTTTGTAATTCATATAAAATCCCTTTAATTGGTCCTAAAATTACAGCAGCTAAAAGTATTATATATAGTGGAATTGTTCCAAAAATAACAAACAAGGAATTTGTACTCAAGTCAATGTGTAATAAGGAAAACATGAGCGTACGGACTACTACGAAGTTCCAAAGAAATACAGCGAGCCATACTCCAAATTGAAAAAGGGCTGATTCTAGATTCATTTCTTTTATACTTTGTGATTTGAAAACGAAATAAAGTATGAGCGGTATAAAGAAAAGTGTATTACCAAAGAGGAAAAAGGCCAAGAAAGATAATAAAGTAATTCCATGTATCGCTAGTTTAATGTTTTTATCTTGTGATAGTATCATCAAAATCCTCCTATATTTAATGTAGATGGTAAAAAACAATACAACCCATTATATCATAGGAAACATGGAATAAAAATGAACTAGAAAGTAATCAAAATGTAACTAATTTTAACTACGCTTTTTATATTTTTTTGATACACTGACTACGAGAGGAATGCCGATTAAAGTAGGTAAAAACCAAAACCAAATTGGCGGAAGTAAATTTATAATAGGAATATGGATGCCTATATTTACTAAAAGTGCGGTGACGGCACCAATATAAGAGCCTAACATACCTCTAATATGGTGGTGAAGCCAATTTTTCCAACGCTTTTTTCTTGCAAGGTAACCATAAATCGCAAATGAATAAGAGAAAATTGCTACATAAAATAAATATGCGATTTTATCCCAATTTATTATGGACAATATGATTGCAGTAAGGGTGATAACAACATAAGATGCATGATATATTTCGCCCCATTCTGTATGTTTGCCTTTCTTCTTTTGAGCAACCATCGCTACAATACCGGTAATTAAGCATATTGTTCCAAATAAAATGTGTATGGATAAAAGAATGTTGAAAATGCTCATAATAATTCCTCCTTTTTTATTTTTATAGTATTGCAGTATAGGAGAAAAGTTGAAACATATTGTTTATTCGTCTTAATATATTGAAATAAAGGTACTCTTAGAACAAATTTAAACGGACAAATTTTCTTGAATATAGTGAGTCTCGTATTACGTGAAATGAAGGAGAGACTTCCATGTTTACATCTATTACATATTTACAATCAGGGAATGACAAGCAACAAAAAGTATATGATGTTTTGAATACATTAAACATAATGGAGGATTTAACTTTGTATAGTCCCGTTCTTTGTGGGACAATACCTATAAGAATTGATACTCTTCAATCTGACTTAGATATTGTAATGGAAGTACATAACTTTGATGTTTTTGAACAGGAAATGAGATCTTTATATGGTTCTTATGAAGGATTCAAAATAAAAAAGAAAAAAATTAAAAATACTGAATCAATAAAGGTGAATTTTAAATTTGAAGGTTTTGAATTTGAATTATTTGCCCAACCTAAGCCAGTGCGTAGCCAAAATGCATATAAACATATGATTGTTGAGCACATGATATTAATGCAGAATCCACATATAAGGGAAGAAATTATTCACTTAAAAGAACAAGGGATAAAAACAGAACTAGCTTTTGCTCAAGTATTAAAGATTGACGGAGATCCTTATGAAGAACTTATTTTATTGGGACAGGAAATGCGTTTGTGGTAAATAAGGTACACAAAAAAATCCTCTTATAAATAAAAGAGGATTTTTTGTTATGTCATTAACTTACGGATTAATCCACTTAACAATTTTATCCCGGTAATTATTTGTTCTGGAGAAGCATATCCATACGATAAACGTATACATTGATCTGATTCTTCTTCATAAATACGTCCTGGGTTTAAAAGAATCCCTTTTGATAATGCCTCTGAAAATAGTCTCTTCATCGGAATGTTAGGTACAACCTTGAGCCATATAAAAAATCCACCACTAGGAATATCCCAAGTTGCTATGTCTGCACAATACATATGTAAAGCTTGTACCATCATTTTTCTTCGTTCTTTTAAATGCGTTCTTACGTTCGCTACATGGTCTTCATAAAAACCTTTATTTATCCATTCAGCAGCAACTCTTTGAGATAAAGAACTAGACCCATAGTCTGTTTGCATTTTTATATCTGATAATCTATCAATAACAGGTTCTGGTCCGATAATCCATCCAATTCTAAATCCTGGAGTTAGTGTTTTAGAGAGGCTACCAACATATAATACATGTCCATGTTTATCTATCGATTTTAAAGGAGCTGGAGGAGGTTCATCAATCCATAACTCACGGTAAATATCGTCTTCGATGATAGGTAACTGTTCCTTTTCACATACTTTTAATATTTCTTTCCGGCGCTTTTCAGACATTAATATCCCTGTTGGATTTTGAAAACAAGGAATAGAATATAAAATATTTTTCTTTTGACTATATTTAATACGTGTTAATAAATCGCTAGGTAAAATCCCGTAATGATCCATCGCTATACCAGATAGGTGTATATTTGCTGATTGAAAAACATGAAGTGAATATAAGTAAGAAGGTTGTTCGAGTAAAACGGTTGATTTTCTATGTAAAAGACCAATTGATATTAATTGTAATGCTTGTAATGCACCGGAGACGATTAATATAGAGTTAGGCGATACGTGTATTCCAAACGATTTTACGTAATTACTTATTGCTTCACGTAACGGAAAAAAACCTTTTTGTTCCTCATATCCGAAATAATCTAATTCCTCACTAACGTTTTTCATAATGGATTGCATCGTTTCTAGTGGGAAAAGATGCGGGGCAAGTTCGCCTTTACTAAGATGGATAAGTGTTTTATTTGATTCTGCTTCATTTATTTCACGTACCATTACCTTACTTGGTTTATGAATACCAGCCTTTACATATTCACTCCAATTAGGCGGGGGATTCGTTGCTAATAAGGACCACGTATTATTCATAACAATTGTTCCTGCCCCGATTTGCCCTTGAATTAAGCCATCAGCCATAAGCTCTTCTAGCGCAGTTATTACAGTACTCCGATTTACATGAAATAACTTTGCTAACTGCCGCTGGCTAGGAATCTTACTTCCGATTGGCCATTCTCCGTTTTCAATTTTTTCTTTCATATAGTCTATTATTTGCCGATATTTGGGCACTTTTTTATCGATTGTCATATAAAAAACTCCCTCGTTTATTTAAAAATGAAAAGTGGTTGGTTTTTTCGATAAATAACTGGTTGAAGACATTGTATCAACTATTAAATATGATGAAAAGAAATAATTGGCAATTTGAAAATGGTTGGTTTATTGGAGAGGAAGAGAAAACATGCTTAATAAAAAATGGGATTTCCAAATCATATGTGCTCACGCTTTTACGATTCTAATATGGGGAACTGCATTTCCGGCAATTCGTATGGGGCTTGAATCATACACACCTGAACATCTTACTTTACTACGCTTGTTAATCGCTTCATTCATACTTCTTGTGTTTTCCTTTATATACAAACTACGATTACCTGATTTGAAAGACATTCCAGCGATTTTTATATTCGGTGCTTTAGGGTTTACTATTTATCACATTGCATTAAACTACGGTGAAAAAACTGTAAATGCTGGATCGGCAAGTTTAATTGTTTCAGTTACTCCTATTGTAACGGCAATTCTTGCTTCTGTTTTTTTGAATGAAAAAATGAAATTAAATGGTTGGATCGGTGGTGTAATTAGTTTTATTGGAATTGCTCTCATATCATTTAGTCAAGGAGGTTCTATTCAATTTAATAGTGGAGGATTATTTATATTATTAGCAGCCGTTTCAGAAAGCCTATTTTTCGTTTTCCAAACTTCTTACTTGAAAAAGTACGGCTTTTTGCCATTTACCATATATACAATTTTATCTAGCACTGTATGTATGCTTATTTTCTTACCGGGAATTTATACAGAAATACTAGCAGCTCCTCTTGAAGTGAATGTGAGTGTTATATATTTAGGTTTATTTCCAACAGTACTCCCGTATCTTGCCTTAGCGTATATTATATCTCGTGCTGGTGCTTCCGAGGCAACAAGTTCTCTATATTTAACGCCAGTCACTGCGTGCTTTATAGCTTGGGTATGGTTAGGTGAAGTACCGACTTTTATTTCTGTAATTGGAGGTGGGATTACTATACTTGGGATATTGATTGCTCATATACGAGTAGTAAGAAAAGAAAAACATAGGAATCTAGTAAACAATAAATCGATATAACTTAATTAGATAATGATTTTATGATACTTTTTGATATAGTTTCTTTCTTATGTTGATAAATATAATATTTTGTATTTCAGTTAAATATTGTATGTTACATTTTATGTAGTAAACATTTTAAAAGGAGATGACAACATAATGAATAGAAAAAGAAATATTTTTACATGCCTTTCTATTATAGGTATCGGATTAGCTAGTGTTTCTAATTCTAGTTTTGCAGCAAATGTAACGGATAGTTCAGTACAACATTCTATCCCTGTCATGAATCAACAAGTAGCTGTTGCAAAAGAAATGAAACCATTTCCTCAGCAAGTTAATTATGCAGGTGTTATAAAACCGAATCATGTTACACAGGAAAGTTTAAATGCTTCAGTAATAAGTTACTACGATAATTGGAAAAAGAAATATTTAAAAAATGACTTATCTTCTTTACCTGGTGGTTATTATGTAAAAGGAGAGATTACAGGTGATGCCGATGGGTTTAAGCCACTTGGAACTTCAGAGGGACAAGGGTATGGGATGGTAATTACAGTATTAATGGCTGGTTATGATTCGAATGCCCAAAAAATCTATGACGGTTTATTTAAAACAGCAAGAACTTTTAAAAGCTCTCAAAATCCTAATTTAATGGGGTGGGTTGTCGCAGATAGTAAAAAAGCACAAGGACATTTTGATTCTGCTACTGATGGAGATTTAGATATTGCATATTCACTTCTCCTTGCTCATAAGCAGTGGGGATCAAATGGATCAGTTAATTATTTGAAAGAAGCACAAAACATGATTACAAAAGGTATTAAAGCTAGTAATGTTACGAATAATAACCGACTAAATTTAGGAGATTGGGATTCTAAAAGTTCACTTGATACAAGGCCATCTGATTGGATGATGTCACACCTTAGAGCATTTTATGAATTTACAGGTGATAAAACTTGGCTTACTGTTATTAATAATTTGTACGATGTATATACGCAATTTAATAATAAGTACTCTCCAAATACAGGGCTTATTTCAGATTTTGTTGTAAAAAATCCACCACAACCCGCACCTAAAGATTTCTTAGATGAGTCAAAATATACAAATTCATATTATTACAATGCTAGTCGGGTACCATTAAGAATTGTAATGGATTATGCGATGTACGGCGAGAAAAGAAGTAAAGTCATCTCTGATAAAGTCTCTTCATGGATTCAAAATAAGACGAATGGAAATCCTTCTAAAATTGTGGATGGCTATCAATTAAACGGATCAAATATTGGTAGTTATTCAACTGCTGTATTCGTTTCACCATTTATTGCTGCAAGTATAACGAGTAATAATAATCAAAAGTGGGTAAATAGTGGTTGGGATTGGATGAAGAATAAGCGAGAAAGCTATTTTAGTGATAGTTATAATTTATTAACGATGCTATTTATTACGGGAAATTGGTGGAAGCCTGTACCTGATGATAAAGAAACACAAAATCTAATAAATGATGAAATGTATGAAGGATATGATAAATAATAGAATTTGATAATGGTTAGCTGGGAGAAGGAATTAGCATGCGCTAGTTCCTTTTTAATATCCCGTAACACATTATCCATTCTAAAATTTGCATAGATATACTTGCATTTTTCATATACATAACTATTGTTTGCTTTATTTTTTTATGGAAGGAGAGTATTTCTTGGAAAAAGTATTATTTTTTGGAGATCCAGGAATTGATGACTCATTTGCCATTATGTATGGTTTACTGCATCCCGAAATTGAAATCGTCGGTATTGTAACTGGATATGGAAATGTTGAGCATATACATGCTGCACATAATGCGGCGTATATTTTACAGTTAGCAAATAGGCAAGACATTCCTGTCATTAGCGGCGCAACAAAACCACTTACTGAAGAAATTTCAACGTACTATCCTGAAATTCATGGATTAGAAGGATTAGGGCCCATACATGTTCCAGAAAGCGTATTATCTATTCCGATATATAATTTTGGTAGTATTGCTGCAATTCTTGTAAAGTATGGAAAAGATTTAACAATTGTTGATGTAGGAAGATCTACTTCATTAGCGATTGCTTTTAATTTATGGAATGACTTAATACTAAATGTAAAAGGAATATATTTCATGGGTGGTGTCTTTTTAGAAGTAGGAAACGTTACTCCATTAGCAGAGGCAAATGTGTATGGAGATCCTATAGCAAGTAAAATTGTTTTTCAGCAAGCAAAGAATTTATTCATATTCCCTTTAAATGTAACAAATAAAGCTGTGTTAACTCCAAATGTATTTAATTATATCCAAGCTAATTCAAAGAATCCATTTCATACGATAATGAAACCGATGTATGATTACTATTTATCTGCATACCAAAAACTTAATCCATCTATCGAAGGGCCTTTGCTACATGATGTGGTTGCTATAAGTGGATTAGTTAACCAAAGTTTTTTTGAATTTGCGCATCGTACAGTGAATGTAGATACATACGGAGATACGAAAGGACAAACATTTGCTGATTTTCGCCCTAACTCTAAATCTGAAGGAGCCCGTATAGCTTTAGAAATAGATGCAGAAAAATTCATTCAAGATTTTATAAAAATCATGTTATAAGCTGTTGTCGAAAAAGGGAATTATTTCACTACGTTGAATATAAAAATATATCCTCTTTATAAAGGAGCTTACAATATTGAATGTCCAGTTAAAGGTTGTTACGAGAGAGAATTGGGAAGATGCATTAAGGTTACAAGTTAAAGAAAATCAGTTGAAATTTGTTCCATCCGTAGCAGTTTCGCTTGCTAAAGTATATATAAAACCAGATGGTGACAATGTAGAATACATACCATTTGCTATATACGATGGTGACCTTATGGTTGGTTTTGTTATGCATGCTGTTGTAATAGAGACATCGGATATGTATTGGATTAACGGATTTATTATTGACCAATCGCAGCAAGGTAATGGTTATGGAAAAGCGGCATTACAAGAAAGTATTTATTTAATAAAAAATACGTTTAAGGCGTGTAAAGAAATAAGATTAACCGTACATAAAGATAATCTCTCTGCAAAGAAATTATATGAACGATATGGTTTCATATCATTAGGACATGAATATGATGGAGAGCAAGTATATCGTCTATTTGTTTAACTATTATGAAGTAAAGGCGTGAAATTTGAACTAGTATAGATTGAATGACTAGGAGGAATATCAATTGAAAAGTAAATTCCATCATATTGTACGAGCAGTCGTGATAAAAGATGAGAAATTATTGGTTGCTGAATATATTGGGCATCATTATTTTTTACCAGGTGGCCATGTTGAAATCGGGGAATCAGCAGAGCATGCATTAATAAGAGAGCTACGAGAAGAACTTGGAGTAAACTGCAGTATAAAACAATTTTTAGGAGTTATAGAAAACCGATGGCAAGATAAAGAAATGCTTCATCATGAAATCAACCACATTTTTGAAGTATCTTCAAAAGAGTTGTATATTGATTTACCACCAAAGTCTAGAGAATCCCATTTAGCATTTCATTGGATAGATTATAGTAAAGAATCTTTAAAAACTTATAAAATCATGCCAATGCCCTCCGTTAAAGAATTACTAGAAAGAAAATTAAGTGATGAACTACTAAATTGTTGGATAAGTAATTTTTAAATCACTCTATTTATAGTAAATACGTCCATCGAAAGGATATAAAGAAAATAGGCTAAAAAACAAGGTACATCACCTAGTGTAAGTTCATATTTTGTTGATGTACGCATTTAGTCTATAGTCTTGTTTCTATTTTGTTTACAAAAATATATAAACTTTAACGTTTGGGCGAAATTTATATTTATAAATGGAGGGGTTCGTAATGAATCAGTTTCAACATGAATTACAAACATTAAACCTTAATGATTATCAAACTGGTAATGTTGTGTATTGGGATCAACAACAAAGTCAATATCCATATTATTACATCCAAGGCGATGCACGTCGTTGCGGTGGATGTGGAGGTTGTGGTGGACGCTGTGGCGGTTGCGGCGGTGGCAGATGTGGTGGTTGCGTAGGTTGTGCCGGATGTTTTGGTTGCTTTAATTGCTGGAACTGGTGGATTATTTAAATATAGTACATCATTAATATTTTATATGAAAGAAAGGTGTAAATACTGTTTATACTTTTCTTTCATGCTGTAATTTTGTATTAGGATTAAGGAGGATTTATTTGTATACATACGAAAAGTTGATTTCTTGGGTAGAGAATATAAAAGAAAAAAATCATAGTTCTGCTACAGCACTATGTATTATAAAGGATAACAAAATTGTACTAGAGCATTATAGTGGCTATCATTCAAATACATCTACTAGTAAAAAAGTAACAGCATCTTCACAGTTCAACGTCGCTTCTGCGAGAAAAAGTTATTTAGGATTCATGGTAGCGTATGCGCTTTATGATGGGAAAATAAACTCTATTGATGATGAAGCAATAAAGTATTTTAAAGACTTCGATCCTACATTACTTGATAAAACAACGATTAGACATTTAGTAACTCATTCACACGGTCTAGGAGAAACGGATGACGGGACAATTTTCCGTGAATTTGAAGCTGGACAAGCTTGGGCGTATAGAGATATTAATGTAAGAATGATGACGCATCTCATTTATCAGCTTTATAACAAAAGTTTTCCTGAATTGTTAAAGGAGCGTGTATTTACCCCTGCTAATTTCCAAGAAACAGGGTGGAGAATACAGCAAAATGAAAATTTAGTTAACGTTGTTAATAATCCAAATGAAGACGCGATCAGTGAGGTCGGTACAGTAGATAACGGTACCGAAAAAAATCTGTTTGTCTCAGCTAGAGACTTTGCTTATTGGGGCAACCTTCATTTAAATCAAGGCATGATAAATGGTAAACAAGTTGTTCCAAAAGAAGTTATAAAAATTGCTACTAGCTTGCAGAGTCCAGCTTATAAAAATAATGAACTACCACAAAACGGGTTGTTTTGGTTCGTTCAAAATGAACCAAAACAATTAAGTGAACTTGGTGAACGTGTTCCAAAAGGTTCGTATCAAATATTAGGAATTACTGGACCAACCATTTTAGTAATTCCTCAGTATAATGTAGTTGTTGCGAAAATGTACAATAAAAGATATAACTACGGCGGTGATAATTACTTATATTATTTACGTGAGTTTAGCAATTTAGTCGCCGATACATTTACTAGCTGTAATAGGGCATAATTACTCCTATAACAAAAAGGAGTGAAAGAATTTGAAAGATAAAGTGAGCATAGATAAAAAGCAAAATATAAAAGATGTAAATACAGAGCAAAATGCAATTTTTAGCGATCCAAAAGATGCAGCTAACATGCAAACTGTACCGCAGCCGAAAGATTTTGATGAAATCGAATATTAATTTCTCATCCGACTATATGACGAATAAAAAATACGTCTTAAGTCCCATCACATGTAAGAAAATATTTGATAACATATATACATAAGCACTTGAAAATGGCTTATCTTAACAAAGCTTTCTTTAAATGTATCTGATATAACCTGCGAAAAGACACTTCATAATGAAGTGTCTTTTTGTGTACATAAACTTAATTTCCATTTTCCGTACAGTATCTTGTATTTTTCAATGGATATACTAACTGTGAAAATTCATGTCAAGATAAAAGAAGGGGACAGTTAGTATGAAACAAACTTCTATAAATCCGCTATTAATTGTTCTAGGTACAATCATTGTTCAAATTGGCCTTGGAACAATTTATACATGGAGTTTATTTAATCAACCCCTTGTAAGTAAGTTCGGATGGAATCTCAATTCAGTTGCGATAACTTTCTCCATAACAAGCTTTTCTTTATCATTTTCAACCTTGTTTGCAGCAAAGTTGCAGCGGAAATTAGGACTTCGTAAACTTATCGCTACTGCAGGAATTGTTCTAGGACTCGGTTTAATACTTAGTTCACAAGTTTCTTCCTTACCATTACTATATTTATTAGCTGGTGTTGTTGTTGGATATGCGGATGGAACAGCTTATATTACGTCACTATCTAATTTAATTAAATGGTTTCCAAATCGAAAAGGACTTATTTCTGGAATATCTGTTTCAGCATATGGAATGGGCAGTTTAATTTTTAGATATATAAACGGAAATCTTATCGATAGCCTTGGTGTATCACAAGCATTTTTATATTGGGGCATTATCGTCTTACTTTTAGTATTAATCGGATCGTTCTTCTTACGTGAAGCGATTGTAAGTAATACGGTAACAGAAACATTACACAATGACTATACGCCACGTGAAATGATGAGAACGAAACAAGTATATCTGTTGTTTTTCATGTTATTCACATCGTGTATGGGTGGTCTGTACTTAATTGGTATGGTAAAAGATATCGGCGTACAACTCGTTGGACTTAGTGCAGCAACCGCCGCTAACGCCGTCGCAATGATTGCAGTCTTTAATACAGTAGGTAGAATCATTCTTGGAACGTTATCAGATAAAATTGGTAGAATGAAAATTGTCTCTGCAACATTTATTATTATTGGAGTGTCCGTCTTTACTCTTAGTTTCATTCCATTAAATTACGGGATTTATTTTGCTTGTGTAGCAAGTGTCGCCTTTTGCTTCGGCGGTAATATTACAATATTCCCAGCTATTGTCGGAGATTTCTTCGGTTTAAAAAATCATAGTACAAATTACGGGATTGTATATCAAGGTTTCGGATTTGGTGCACTTGCAGGTTCATTCATTGGAGCATTACTTGGTGGATTTCAACCAACCTTTATTACAATAGGTGTTTTATGTGCGATTTCTTTCATTATTTCTATATTAATTCGTCCACCAAATATAGAGAAGAAAAAAGAAATCAAGCAGTTACATCGAAAAATAGCTTAGTTTTAAAAAGAGTCCTTATGGTAGGGCTCTTTTTCATTACAACGTTAACTATGCTCCTTTCATTGTTTAGTAAAGACAGGACAATACAATTATGAAATGGAATAGATAAAATAAAAGGAGCGTGATATGTAAAATGAAGATAATAAAACAATGGGTTCAAGAAGATAGTAATTACATACGAGAAAAAGTAATTGAATATAATCAAAAGCATCTTTCAAATGAAGAGAAAGCTCCTTCAGAAAAGGTTAGTTTTATAGTGAAAAATGAAAAAGAGGAAATAGTAGGAGGGATAACAGCTATAACATTTTGGCACCATGTACATGTTGATTTCCTATGGGTTTCTGAAGAATGCAGACACGAAGGATACGGAAGTAAATTAATAAAACTTATCGAAGAATTTGCAATTGAAAAAGGATGTAGGCTAATCAACTTAGATACGTTTAGCTTTCAAGCTCCGGATTTTTATAAAAAACATGGATTTAAAGTAATTGGAGTGAGTGAAGATCATCCAAAAGGACATAATCATTATTATTTAGAGAAAAGGTTATAAAGTGTATGGAATTAATTAATCTCAATATATAAAATTTAATGAATTGAAAAGAACGTATTTTGAATCATCTATATCAAAATACGTTCTTTTTAATTTGTATGTATCTGGTAAAATGAAATAGAGACAGAAAATTCTTATTAATAAAGGGGTAAATATGAAAAAGGTTAATGTTACATACGCGCTTTTGTACGATAAAACGAACGAAAAAATCTTAATGGTAAAAAACAAAGGGAAAAATGGATCTTATTACACATTACCAGGTGGCGCAGTTAAATTTGGGGAAACGTTAGAAGAGGCAGTTATTCGGGAAGTAAAAGAAGAAACAGGGCTACATATAACTGTAAAGGGGATTTGTTCCATAAGCGAAGCCTTTTTCGAGGAGAGAGGCCATCATGCCATTTTCTTTAATTTTTTAGGTGAAATAATCGGCGGAGAGACATATATATCCCGTCCAAAAGAAATCGAAGAGATTACTTGGATGGAATTACATATAGCAGCACCGTATTTACGTATACCTGAACAGTTACTAGATTTTTTACAAAGGAAAGAAACAGTACCTTACTTTTTTAACGGAACAATCGTTCATCAATCTTTATAAATAAATTATTTCATTTAAGGCGGGGAAAAAATGGAGTTTATCGTTAATCACAAACATATCACTCAAGCACTTTCAGAAGTAAGTAAAGCTATATCTACAAAAGTTTTAATTCCTATATTATCTGGTATCAAAATAACAGCCGATCAATCTGGAATTACTTTAATCGCAAGTAACTCGAATGTTTTTATTAAAAAATTTATACCTAATTCAATCGAAGACGAACAAATTGCAACTATATTACAAGCAGGAACTATTGTTGTACCTGCAAAATATTTCATTGAAATAATAAAGAAAATGCCAAGTGATATAGTAATAAAAAGTAAGAATGAACAAATCATTACGATACAATCAGAAGAAATCACATTAAACTTAAATGGACTTCCAGCAAATGAGTTTCCGAATGTACCACTTATAGAGGATCATGCAGAAATACAAGTAGAAACAGAACAATTGATTGAAGTGTTTAAACAAACTGTCTTTGCAGTAGCTAAAAACGAATCCAGACCTGTTCTCACCGGGGTACATATAGAGTTAGATCATAATAAGTTAGTTTGCGCTGCTACTGACTCGCATAGACTAGCTATACGTGAAACGCTAATTTCTTCAGATGCGAAAGCAAATTGTATCGTACCAAGCGCAACCATTAGTGAACTTCTAAAATTAATGAACAGTCATACGGAATTCGTATACATATACCTTTCAGACAGTCACGTTATTTTTACATTCGGAACAACTACGTTATATTCAAGACTCATTGAAGGGAAATATCCTAATATATCTAATCTCATTCCAAATGAATTTCAAACGGTTATTAACGTAGAAAGAAAAAAGATTTTACAAGGTGTAGATCGATCGAGCTTATTAGCAAGTGAATGGGCAAATAACAACGTCAACTTAGAAATCATCAATGAATCCACAATTAAAATTTCTTCTAACGCTTCTCAGATTGGTAAAATAGCTGAAACACAACAAGTAGATGCGATTCAAGGTGAAAAACAATTAAATATATCTTTCGACGGACGATTTATGGTAGATGCTTTAAGGGCAATAACAGAAGAAATGGTTACTTTAAGTTTTGGTGGTTCAATGAGACCGATATTAATCGAAGCAGGAGAGCAATCTGCCGCAGTACATCTTATATCGCCAGTAAGAGCTTATTAGGAACAAAGGAAGGACTTACATTATGCACAAGCACACTTTATGCTTTATAAAAAGAAATGAAGAAATACTGATGCTAAATAGAGAATATGACCCTGTAAAAGGATTATGGAACGGGGTAGGAGGGAAGATAGAACCGGGAGAAACACCTTTAGCAAGTGCAATTCGTGAAATAAAAGAAGAGACTGATATAGATGTTAAGCAAAATCAAATTCAATTTAAAGGAATTGTTAAGTGGGAAGACTCTTCATACTCTGGTGGTATGTATGTTTATGTGGTAGAACTACAAAATGAAGTTACATATGATACACCTAAAAAAGTATCCTAATTACAAAAAGAGCGAATCCCTTATAAAAAGGTTCGCTCTTTTTTACATATACAATTAAACTTCGCGCCACCAAGCTGATGAAAGATAGTTTGTAGATTTTAATGTAATTGATTCACCAATTTGTGGCGTTGCAACTGTAACTCCTAAACGTTTTGCTTCTTTCGTAACGCGTTCAATTGGATCGCTCCATTCATGCAACGCTAATGTAAAAGCACCCCAATGAATCGGAAGTAGTAATTCTCCTTTAACGTCAATATGAGCTTGTACCGTCTCTTCAGGCAACATATGAATAGCAGACCAACGTGTATCATATTGCCCGCATTCCATTAAAGTAAGATCAAATGGACCGTATTTATCACCAATTTCTTTAAAGTGAGGAGCATATCCGCTATCACCACTAAAGAAGACTTTAGTTTCTTGACCAAGAATAAGCCATGAACACCATAACGAACGATCTCTATCTGTCATACTTCGTCCAGAGAAATGTCTTGCAGGAGCGCATACTAACTTAATAGTATCAAACGTAATTTCATCCCACCATTTATGCTCACTAATCTTACTAGGTGAAACACCCCATTTAATAAGATATTGTGCAACTCCCGTCGGAACGTAAAAATGCTTCGTACGATCTTTTAACTCCATAATACTTTTATAATTTAAGTGGTCATAGTGATTATGTGAAATGATAATCGCATCAATTTCTTGAAGGTCTTCACGTTCTAAAGAAAACACACCACTATACCGCTTACTATTAAAAATAGGAAATGGGGAAGATGCATCACCAAGCATAGGATCTAATAACAGCTTTTTACCTTCTACTTTTAAAAGAGACGCAGAATGGCCAAACCATGTAACACTCTCTAAAGATTCATCGTCTTTATTTGATAAAACGATAGGTAAATCCTTTATAGGACGCAGCTTTGATTTCATTTTAAAATAATCCGTCATTAAACCTATAATATCTTTCGGTTTAAAACTCATATCAGTATGAATTTGATTTGTATATTTCTTATTCATTGGTTCTCCTTTTTACGTTTAACAATATACGTATGTTGTTATTGTAGCTATTTGTATTTTAAACTATATCATTTTACCTTTCATCTTACATGCAGTACATTTCATAAATTCGTCAAATTTATTATTCGTATATATAAAATAGAATTTATTCAGCAGCAGATAAAACTAATATGAAGTAAATGTAAATTATTTTAATTTAGTAAAATTCCTCTTATAAGAATCCTAGAACATATGTTCCGTTGTATGTTATAGAAGAGAATATGTCTCTAATGAACAATAGGAAGGAGAGGATGTAGATGCAAATAGAGAGAAAAAAGAAGTCAAAATGTAAACTATCAAAATCTGAAATCATCCAGCTGTATGCAGAAGGGAAGAGTACCTAAGAAATTGCTATGCTTGCTAATGTGTCTGCAAGGTATATTCGTATGGTTCTAACAGACAACAACGTTCCAAGGCGCGCTATAGGGAGCTGGAAGAGAAAGTATGACATAAAAGAAGATTATTTTAAAACTTGTTCAAATAATATGGCTTATATTTTAGGGTTTATAGTAGCTGACAGCGTTATACAAAAAGAAAATCAATGTGTCAGCATATCACAAAAAGAAAGTTACATTTTAGAAGATATAAAAAAGAACTACACACAAATCAGCTGCTATACCAAAATAAAAAAACAGGTGTATACATGCTAAATATTAATAGCAAAAAAATAAAAGACGACATTATGAACATACACGGAATTATGCCATGTAAATCATTTAACATTGAATTTCCTTTCGTACCAGAAGAATTTTTACATCATTTTGTTCGTGGGTATTTTGATGGAGATGGTTACGTCAATTATGAAACTTATACAGTTAGCTTTGTAGGTGGATCATATAGCTTTATGAATTCTTTAAATCAGGTACTACAAAATCACAATTTACTAGCCGATTTACTAAATCAAAATAAACATTATCGTGTCATATTAACCGGGAGAAAATCAATACAACTATTTTCAAATTGGATTTATAAAGACAAAGATATTTATTTGCATAGAAAATATGAAAAATTTCGAAAAGAAAGTCTAAGTCTAGATCAATTACAAGATCGAAAACTAAAACAAACTCAAACTGCCGTTAAACAAAGAAAACAAAATTTCCTTAATGAATATATGAAAAATAAATGTAATGCTACAGCTTGCTCTAATTTAAAAATAAGCGAATCAACTTTTAAGCGTTGGTTAAAAAATGATAATCAATTTAAAAAAGACTATGAAAGAATTCATTCACTATAAAAATACAAATAACCTTAGTATATCTATGCTAAGGTTTTTAATTTGAGATTATTAGAGGATACTTATTTTCGTTTATAGAACTTAATAAATACATAGATTTTACAATGAATTTACTAGTAAGGGAGGGAATATGAAATGCCCACTAATAATAGTCCGGAGAATATATTACATACATCTTATGAAACTAAAATGATTTCATCTTGGTTTTGAGTCATATGCTATAAAAATGATGCTAAATTGGACAAATGATGAATTTGAAAAGCGCGTTAATTCATTAGAAGTAGAGGGGCTATTGAAACAAACAGGAGGGAGGTACTATCCAACGTGTATGGTGATAACAACTTGTGAAGGAAAAAAACTTTATAATCTTTTTGAACCTCTAATTAAACCAACACTTAAGATCATTGAAAATCATTCAAATCAAATTGAATTTATTTCAAAAAGAATCGACACGTTTAATCATTTATCTAAAGAATCGTATAGTCTTTTACTGTATAGTGGTGTGTTATTAGATTTTGGACAAATAAATTACATTGAAGAAAACTATTAAAAAAAGAAACGACCTTTAAGAAATAAGAAAAGATATTATTATGCTATTCAAGAACAAGAACTAGCAGATATAGAGGCTTTCGGGATGTATAGTAATGCGTATTTAGATTTAGGAGAAGTTCAAATTGGTCTTTATGGAAATTCTCGATATTCAACATTAAATTTAATAACAGCAAATAACGAAATATTTGAAGAATATTTTCAAAACACTAATACTGATATTAATTATAAGAAAAAGCAATTTGTAAAAGGTTTCGTAGCAGCAGATAGACAAATAAATTTAAATTTAAATGTAGTTCATGAAAAATTAGGCTTATATCAAAATTCACAACCTATTATCCCGGTGTTTAAAAGAAAAGACTTATCTACGCTTAACGAAATTGCAAACACAATCAGTGAAGATTTAGTCTCATTATTTAAAGAATACGATAAACCTTTAAAACAATACTTTGCCAGCAGCAGATACTCAAATGAAATAACTTATGAAGAGTTTTTTATCTGGTGGTATCACTTTTTCTATACAAAAGTAACTGAAGAATTAATAAAACAAGGTGTAATTATAACAAGCGCACAAGAAAATCAAACGTACATGATCCATTAATAACTTTAAATTAAAGTACTAATATACTTTTACATATGTAGCAGCTGAATGGATAAATAATTATTAGTAAATAGGGGATAATCTGAAATTAAAATCTAATATAAAGAAAATAAGATATTCAAAGGGGAGAAGAGCCATGCAAAAGAAATTTATCAATCCAGAAACGATGCCACCAACTTTTGGATACTCACA
The DNA here is from genome assembly GCF_016483245.1 of Bacillus cereus group sp. N31. Classification (NCBI taxonomy): domain Bacteria; kingdom Bacillati; phylum Bacillota; class Bacilli; order Caryophanales; family Bacillaceae; genus Bacillus; species Bacillus cereus group sp. N31. Next base: position 22,792 of record NZ_JAEHCH010000011.1, read on the forward strand.
TGTAGTCGAAGTTACTAACGTTAAACGAACAATTTACATATCTGGACAAGTAGCGATTAACACTGATGGTCAAATAGTCGGCATTGGTGATTTAGCTACACAAACACGACAAGTTTTCGAAAATATTAAATGTGCATTAAAAACTTCAAATTTAAACTTTAATGATGTAGTAAAATTAACATTTTTCTTAACAGATATTTCTCAAATGGCCATTGTTAGAGATATTCGAGATCAATACATTGATACTAAGAATCCACCAGCAAGTTCTGCTGTGGAAGTTAGAAAATTAATTAACGAGAACTTATTAATTGAAATTGAAGCAATTGCTGTAGCAAACTAAATTTAAAAGCTTATTCGGAATTAATATCAATACAATTCGTTTAATGTGTTTATTTCAAACGAATTGTATTTTTTATTGTCATAAATATAATTACCACACAATCCGTCACACAGTATTAATTCAAAGAGAAAGGGGAAGCATAACGACTAATACTAACATATAATAAATTTATTACTTTTAATTAGTTAACATAATATATATTATAGGCAGTTATAGAAACAAAGTGATATCAGGTATCAAAAACCAAGTAAACTATACTTAATGAGACGAAACAGAGATTTTCAGTGAGATTCACATAAAATCGTATCTAAACGCATTTTTGCAGTTTTTATTGTTTATGTTGCTATAAATCCATCACAGCAAATCCTAATCAATAATTGCTTAAGATTTAACGAATCCAAATCATTTTTAATCGACAAGAAATTTTTCTGCATAAAAATTATTTCTATACAAAATATAAATTAATAATTTTATTTTATGTTTTACTTATTCAATTTATTGCTATTTACACACGTTTTACAGCTTTACTTTATTTGTTGTTATTTCTATCATTTACGCTTGACTTTTAATGCGCTTATTGTTCTATACGCTAGTTAACATAACGTTTATTTGTAACATAAAAAAATCTTCCTCACCTTCAGGAAGATTTTTTAACTTGCTATTAGATTATATATATCTTTTTAGTAGCAATCCCAATTGTAAATAACATTGGAAAAATCTAGATTTAACAAATCATCTTTCTTTATAAAGAAATTAGCAACACCAGAATCTCCCCACATAATATGTAATGAGTCGTCTGTATCGATTTGCAGCAATAATATATCATGTTGCTGGTATTTCTCTTCCCATTCTCTTGGATCTGTCTGTGTAAAAAATGGATAACCGCCGATTTTATGTCCTTGTTCTTCGCATAAATCATCATACAGTTCGCCTAATTCTGTATTATTTTCTTCATCAACGATTTGTTCCCAATCAATGTTATCGTTAAAAATCATTTCAAATCGATAATCTCTAGATGTTACTGGTTGATAATTCAATTCAAACTTTAGTTTTGCTGCTTCAGGTATGATAAAATCCTCTGAATCTAAAGTGTTTAAATAACTGAAATCAGTAATAACCTTAGTTAAATCTTCTGTAATTGTAGAATGATACATAATTCGAAAGTCTTTTTGGTCAGTTGGATGATCAAAATCTGCTCCAAAAAGCTCATCATCAGCACTTACGAAAAACTGTAACATACCATTTTGAGGCATATATTCAATATGAGGCATTTCTTCAAAGTTTAATTGAGCAAGTAGCATCATCGGTTGCCCATTTGAGTCTTTAGGATGCTCTTGATCTATAGGTAAATACGGATGACCACCAAACTTACTCTCAAAAAGAGTTGTCTCTGCTAATGTTCCAGAAACTTTAACATACGGTTTCACACTTTCTTCTAAAATACTACGATACTGTTCTAGTTCTTTCGGAATTTGAAGTTGATACGTATTCTTCATCACATTTGCCTCCCTTTAATAATGAATTGAAAATGCCTTACTTAATTATATAGTAAGAGATAGCTTCATTGAAAATTGTTAAAAGTCCGTTTTCATCCTCGTTTTTTGCGCACTTGGTGGACAAAGTAGATTATGTTCTAAAACCTTTTTATTAATAGTTCGAATTAAATCCGCTGCTTCTGCAGTATTTGTAGTTTCTTTTAGCCTTTCTTTTAAATCATCAATTTCCTTTGAAAGCTCAATCCACCTAGGTAAAACATGATTATTTTTCAAAGTTCTATACAGTTGTTTTTCAGGATTATACGAAAGATCTTTATCTAGATTTAGAGGTTTCCCTTTACCTGGAAAATTATCAAAAGACCCTTTCTTTTCTGCTTCTTTAACGATAGAAGTAATATGATCCTCATACGTATAGGACCAAACTTTCTCATCTTTTACTAAAATCTCTTGCTTTTTTAGTTTTTTATCTAGTTCTTCTTGATTCATAAAATCTCTCCCCTTTATATTTTATAGTAGCGTTTTTGTAGGTTTTAATGCTTTCAATCCATCAAATAACTTTTCTCCCCACCAAACACCGTCATGACCGCCTTGAAACTCTTCATAAGTAATTTGGGTATCCTTTTTCTTTTAAAGTTTTATACAGGCGTCTATTAGCCGTTAAAAGAGGTTTGTTTTCAAGTTCTCCTGCTGCTATGTAAAAATGAGGTTGACTCGTATTGAAATCTATAGATGAAATTTGATTTTCAGTCCAAGGAATTTGATTTTCATAACCATCCTTTTTCCAATGCACGGATCCAGACATTGACAACACGTTTCCGAAAACATGTGGATTTTGAAGCGCTGCATAAAAAGCTGCTAAGCCACCAAGACTGAAACCGGCAATTGTTGTATGTTTCGCGTCTTTATGCACACGATACGTAGCATGAATCCACGGTAGTAATTCCTCTGTTAAAAATATATTCATTTTATCGTTATAAGTTAGCTCTTCTAGCCGATCAACTGGTTCTATAGCAACAGCAATACAAGATGGGATTTCTTTTGTGTGAATTAAATAATTGAGTGTTCTTGCGATTGAAAGGTTATTAATGAATGAATTCCCATCAAATACAATGAGAAGTTCTTGAAGATGTGAAGTGTGAGAATAATCATGAGGCGTATAAATATGAATTTTACGTGTGTTATTTAAAATCGTACTATGAAAAGAATATGTTTCAATTTTTCCGGATGGATAATGTTTTGAAGGAAAACGACTGCTATACCGCACTTCCATCCCTATCCTTAACACTGATGCTTTATTAGCACCTTCTCCAAATGTATTTCCATTAAATCGGTCTAGTTGGTACTGTTCACTACGCTTTATCCAATCATTTTCGAAAAAATCGTTTACTGAAAAATAATAAGTTGAAATAAAACTCTTATCCGTCCTAAACGTTTGATACCATATATCTGTCTGTAACAACCTTTTTAATTGATTTACAGACAGATCCCAACCAGGAAAACTTCCGAATACATAAACATTTTCAGTTTTTTGGTCTCCTAACCATATATACGTTATAAGCTTATATTGATTATCTACAGGACATTGTTCTATTAGTGGCGTATTATTTGACTTTATTTCATGAAAATAAGTATAAAAAGCTTTCTCGTTTCCATTTTTTAATTGATTATTCAGTTCCTCTAACTTAGGACTAATTATTGAAGTCACCCCCACTTCCTCCTTCGTTGTAGTTCTTTCTTTTTATTAGGAAAGTTTATCAATTGCCTGAACAGAAAGTTCCAACGCTTTTATTCTTCTTGTTAAAAGAGTTCTTTGTGGACTACCTACTTTAGACTTATCATAAGCCCTCTCTATTGATGGAAGCAAACCAGCAAGGACATTACGAGCTTCTGCTAACTCTTCTTGACTATACTGGTGGCTTTCTTGATTCCACACGTTTTCTAGCACTGCTAACCCTACACAAACAGCATTAAGTCGTTTTTTCACTAATGTAGTATTTGCATCTTTTTGAGTCATTTGTGACAGTGCATTTTCAAGTTTACGAATTGTCGATTGTAAAGATTTTATTGATTCCGATTTATCTAGATTTGATACGTTTTCCATTTTACTGTTGTTCCTCCTGGCTTAACTTATTTAATACTGGATATAATAAGTACTTAATTTCACTCGAAATATTACTAACTATATTCGAGGTGGATAATGGATTAAAGGAAAACGGTATCTAAGCGCCTCTCCCTCCCTTACATCATTCTATATGTACTTCTTTCTTCGTATTAGAATCCCTATATAAACAAGGTATTAAAATTGTATTTTTTATGAAAAAAAAACGCACTAGCAGCATAACTTGTACGTTTTAATTTTTATTCAGTAAGATAATATAGTAATAGTTTTCGCGCTTTCTCATAATTCATGAAATCTCTATACAAAACGGGATACTTCACAATTTCTGTTTCTATAGAACGATATTGCGGAAACCATTCGAAAAATGATTTTCTCAGCCACTTTATTTGCTCAAACGAAATCTCCTTTTCGTTTTCATTAAGTACGTAACTCAAAGTCCCTGCTGTATGCATCCAATAATAATTTAAATCAGCGCTTATACAATCATCTTCTGTGAACATATTTTTATAATCTTTCCGTATTTTTTGAATGTCACAATTCAGAAATGGTTTATATAGAGGACTATGCATTTTTTGCAATTCATTAAACATAACTTGTTTTCCTAACTTCAAATACTCACCCCTTTATTTCTCCATCCAATTCAATAAGTTTTCATAGTGATATTGAGCATCGATATACCCAAGATTATATAGATTAACAAGCTTTTCCTTATTTCTTTCTATTCCGCTTATAGGAAGTTGTACGCTAGGCTGAATAACATAAAAATTATCTTTTTGTTCTTTTTGATTCATATAAGATATCGTCTCATTATAAAAACGATAATGCTCTACTAAAGTCTCTGCGATTTCCGGATATTTTCTATATAAAATTTTAGCCAGGCCAGAAAATTTATTTCGCTGCTTCTCATATCCTTCTGGTTTTGTCATAATTACAACGTTCTTTTCATAACCATCAGTTTGAGCTTTTAAAACCGGTATAGGATCTATAATTCCTCCATCTAGCAATTTTCGATTATCATATTCTACAGCAGGTGCTATAAAAGGCACTGAGCTAGATGCACGAATGATTTTTAAAATATCATTTCCGTGTTCTGCTTTATTATAATAAATAGCTTGTCCTGATTCGCAGTCAGTCGTTCCTATAACAAACTGTTCATTTGAGTTTAAGAAAGTTTGAAAATCAAATGGTACAATTTTATTAGGTACTTCATCAAATAAAAAATCCATTCCGAATAATTCACGGTTTCGAATCAAATTTCGATAAGATATATATCTGTGATCTGCTACTAGCTCTGTATTTACTTTCTTATTCCTTCCTTTTTGACGTGATAAATAAGTTGCTCCCATACACGCTCCAGCAGATACACCGACTACATACGGAAAGAATAAGTTTTGTTCCATGAAATATTCGAGTACTCCTGCAGTATATAAACCTTTCATTCCTCCGCCCTCTAATACTAAACCAATATTCTTCATGCTATATCCCTCTAATCCTTTTTTCTTACTTACATATTAGCACAAGATTTTAAGATGAGGTTATATAATCGAATTGCAACAATAACCAGAAACTACTAAAGTAATGTCATAATTTCTTAGTAAGTAGCATGGTACAATATAAGTAACACATCCCACACATATTAAAGGAGGAATTTCATATGGGCTTATTTAGCGGTATTTTAGGAAATGCATCGAATGCGAGTACAGAAAGTGTAGAACGTGATTTAGAGAAGATTATGCTAGACGATGAGAAAGTTGAGCATGCTTATAAATTAATTCGCGATTTAATCGTATTTACAAATCGTCGTCTTATTTTAGTAGATAAACAAGGAATATCAGGTAAAAAAACAGAGTATCATTCTATTCCTTATAAAAGTATTACACAATTTAGCATTGAAACAGCTGGGCATTTTGATTTAGATGCAGAGCTTAAAATTTGGGTGTCTAGTATGGATGATCCAATTGCAAAAGAATTTAAAGGTGACGATAGTATTTTAAGCATTCAAAAAGCGTTAGTAACATATACGACAAAATAGTTATTTTGTATTTTTATTCATTTATGAAATTACTAACCCGAATATTTTGGAAGTATATACAATATTTTTGTATATTTAATCTCTATTGACATAAAAAGGTAAAGCGTACTTCTAATGCTTTACCTTTCTTTTTTGTAATAAATAAGTGTAGCTTTATCATTTAATTTCTTTATAACTTCTGTTCTTTTATAACCTATCTTTTCATATAAAAAACAATTTCTCTCTTCTTCTAAAATAGTAGCAAGTTCCCAACTCATCGCTTCAGGAAACATCTCCTCAATTAATAATAATACTTTTTGAGCAATTCCGTTTCCTTGAAACTCTGGATGTATGAACATAGGACTTATCCAAAATTGATTTGTTTTTTCTTTATGATATATACATATTGCCCCAACAAACTGACCATCTACTATAATTTTATAAAATCCACCATTTGGGTATTTTATTCTTGTCATCGTTCGTTGAATCGTCTCATTTGCTGGACTCGTCTCATAGTCTTGATACTTCTCTAATAACGGATAAAATGTTGTAATTTGCATTGTAAATATGTCCAGTGCATCTTTCTCATTTGCTCGTTTTAGTATAATATTCATCTTACCAATCTAGACGCTTTCTTAATGAAGTAATATGAGCTGTATGATGACGACCGTGCCATGCGTATAGTCCAATTGCAACAGCCAGTTTTGTTTCACCAGATTCAGGATGATTAAATGTCTTTTCTAAATCAGTAGGTTCTAATGAATATAAAAGGTTAACCCATCTTTTATGTAATGAATCTAGCATTACTAGTGAAACATCTACAGGTAGTTTCGAATCTGGTAATTCTGCCCATTTTTCTTCTTTATACGGTTTAATAGTTGGATTCTTTTCTGTTAGTGCTAATTTAAAGCGTATGTAACTATTCATATGGCTATCAACAACGTGATGAACAACTTGACGAACTGTCCATCCACCAACGCGATACGGTGTGTCTAACTGCTTCTGATCTAAATCTTTAATTGCCTTTGCTAAATCAGTAGGTACATCCTCAATTTCTTGAATCCATTTATCAATCATTTCCTCAGTAATAGGACGCTTGTATGTAAATTGGCCAATTGGATATCGTAAATCATTCATGAATAAGTCCCCCCTATTATTTTGAACACGAAGTAGTTCTGCAAATATAATGTACAAAATTTACACGTTCTCCGTTTAAGTCTACAGAAGTTGTATCTGCTTCATTTTTAAGAGAAAATCCGCTTTTTTCTAGTACAATTTGTGATGCAAGATTATTAGTCGTTGTTTTAGCATGAACCTCATTAATTTCATTATTTTTCGCTACATCTAAAATTAATTTTACAGCTGCTGTTGCAACTCCTTTTTTAGTGAATTTTTCTCCGACTCGATAACCTAACGAACTGATTCGAGTTTCGGTATCTATATTTACTAAGTTAATTCGTCCTACAATTTCTTTTTCTTCATTACGAATTAAATAAAAATAAGAACTTCCATCTGCCTGTTCTATTAATAAATCGTCTAATAGTTTTTGAAAATATTCAAAATCGAAATATTGCGAACCACGATTTGGTACCATCGTTTCAAAAAAAGATTTATTCGTAAGTTCAAATGTAAATAAATCCGCAGCATCTTGTTTTTTTAGTTGCTCTATGTATATTTCCATCCCGTATTCTCCTTCTTGATTTACTAACTGTTATACATTCTTTTTTAATCAATTATATTCCTGCTATTTCTTTCGATTAAGTAATACAGCTAGTAGCACTTTCGGATGAAAAAGGTGAAATGGACTACGAATCAAATTCATCACTCGTACTAACCGAATATAAACATCAGAATCACTTGCGGAAAGTCGATATATTTGTTTCGTATACCATAGCTGAAATTTTTGTTTCGTAGTTAATTCTCTCTTTAGCTGCGGGTGACGTGATATTTCCGTTGTTGTCATATCCCAAGGGATTTCTATTATGTCAGCTGTCTTTTTATAAAATTGTTGTGTAAATGTTTTATCGAGCTGTTTTCTACTTTGCAGAAGTAATTGCAATTGGTGAGCTTCCATAGCAGCAACTGAAACACCTTGACCGAAAACAGGATCAAAACGACATTGTGCATCTCCAACTACTAACAACCCTTCTGGTACATTGTTAACTAAATCAAATCGTCGGCGTACTTGATAGGGAATTTTGTATGTCTTTATATCAGTAATTCCCTCAGCCTTGTTTAGGAAGTCTGTAACATTAGAAATTGATAGGTTTTCAGCAAAATCATAAAACTCATCATCTGTTTGTGGTGCTTTCTCATTTGCGTATCCACTGAAAGTAACAAAATAACGATTATCTTCAATCGTTTGAATAAGAACGCCATAAGGGTTTTCAGGGAAACTCGGAGACATTAGCATATTACAACAGTCTAACTCCTCATTTTCTTTAAGTTGGAACATTTTTGTTGCGTAAAATAAATCGATACGAACTTTCTCTTCTTGTACTTCAATTTCGTATTCTCGTAGCCACTCCATACTTTTTGAGCCAAATCCACTTGCATCAATTACAATATCTGCATGAACTTCTTCTTGCATGCCTGTCTCTAAATATTTAACTTTTACTCCACACACTTTGTTAAGCTTCCCATCTACTAATAACCCATTAACCAATGTTTTATATGTAATAGTAATATTTGAAATTTGATCAATTCGTTTTTGAATATGCCATTCTAATAAAGGACGACTTTGTTGAATCATATGAACTTCCCCTATGAATGGTTGTTTCCATAGACCAAATTGATGCCATTTCAAATCACGCGTAAAGTTATTTATAATACTGCCCGCTTTTATTAATTCATTCGTAATAGTAGGAAACAATTCTTCAATTGCTTTTTCTCCACCTTTTAATAACACGTGAGGATGATCGCTTTGTGGAACTCTTTTTCTTGAAGCTTTTCCATCCCATTTGTCACCGACTTCTAAAATGATTACTTCTTTAAAAGAAGTTGATAATGCCTTTGCTGCAAACTTTCCTGCCATACTTCCACCAATAACAATAGCCTTATTAAACATATTCTCCCCCTTAATAAAAAGAGATCCTGTCGTGTATAAATGAAACAGGACCTTAATTACATTGCTTCTTTATCATTATAATTAAAATACATGAGTAAATTGCAACGTTAAAATTAAAATACCTAATCCCCATACGTAATACGCGAATACTTTTAAGGAATGACGTTTTAAATATTGAATCATCCATGAAACTGCTATGTAACCAAAGAAAGCTGCTGATAACGTTCCGACAATTAATGATGTACTAGAAATAGATTCTGCTTTCCCTTGAAAAACATCTATAAATTGCAAGATGATTGCCCCGACTATTGCTGGCGTAGATAATAAAAAAGAAAAGTATGCTGCTGTTTCACGGTCTAGTTTTCTCCATAAAGCAGCGACAATCGTCATTCCAGAGCGAGAAATTGCCGGGAAAATAGCAGCCGCTTGAAATGAACCAATGATAAATGCATCTTTATATGTAATGTCGTCCATTTTTTTACGACCATCCTTTTGTTTATCGGCCATATATAGAAAGAAACCTGTCACTAAAAACTCCCAACCGATGGTAATGCCTGTTTTTGAAATATCTTCAAAGAAGTCTTTAAATAATAAACCGATTACAACCGCAGGTATCGTCCCAACGATAAGTAATAACATAAGCTTTGAAAATGGATTTTTCATTAAATATATAAATTCTTTTTTGTAATAAATAAACACCGCAAGCAAAGTCCCAATATGCAGCATCGTATCTAAAAACAATCCCGCTTCATCTAATTGAAACAAATGCCGTCCTAAATAAAGGTGCCCTGTACTACTAATCGGTAAAAACTCTGTTAATCCTTGAATTATACCTAAAATAAATGCTTCTAACCAATTCATGATGGTCTCCTTTCTCGTTTGCTTGTACCAATATATGAAGGTTAAATTTTCGATATGAAAAAAACTATATTTCTCTATGAATTTACTTTTAAATTATGGATATATATGTAAAGAGAGTCGAGGTGGGTTAATATGTGGAGGCATACAAAATTCGGCAATGTATTACTTTGGGAGGGTCCTATCCTTGTGTTTTTAGGATTATGTATGACTAATGTTATTTCAGACATTCCTTTCTTTGAAGGAAAACATAAAACGCTCGGAATAATAATTTTATTTATAGGGGTTTTCTGTTTAATTGCTGCTAATTATTTTAAAAAAGGAGAAAGAAATGAAAAATAAAGCTAAATAAAAAAACAATCCCAGTATAAATGCTAGGATTGTTTTTCGTTTATGTTGCTTATTTATAGAATACTTTATCAACGTTATATTTTGCTTTGTATTCATTAATGATATATGTTTCGTAAATTTCTCTTTCTGTTGGATCTTCTACGATACATGCATCAATACGGTATACTTCGTCACGATGATTTTTAATTGGTGAAACATTGTCTTCAAAGTGTTTTTTAATACGTTGTCTAATTTTACGAGCTTTACCTACGAAAAGCAGTTCGTCATTAATATTGTAAAACATAAAAATGCCGCCTTTATCTCTAGGGAACAAGTGGAAATCGATAAAACCATTAATTGGAGTAATGATTGCCTCGTCTCCTTTAATAACTTGTTTACGTTCAGTAATTGAAACATCAGCTTCAGGAATATTAATTTTAATCAAGTTCATTCACGTCCTCTTTTATTATAAAGATAAATAATAGCATACATACGTAAGAAAAGCTATGTCCAGAGGCATATTTCATTTTATAATTCAAATATTATAGGTGTATCATGTAAACTCTTCTTCCAAATCATGTGATCACTTGATTTTCCCCAATAATCCTTCAGTACATAACTAGGTTCTCCAAACTTCTTCGTCCATATACTTTGTGCTTTTTTGTATCCACTATCTAAACAGTATTCTGTTATTCCTCTGCTAAGTAATGTAAGATACATTGCATGTAATAGTAAACTCCCTATACCCTTTCTTTGATACTCAGGAAGTATAAATACAGTTCCTATTTCATACAAATCCTTAAGTACACCGCCTGTACAACTAGTAATCAATGTACTTGCTGGACCAATTTCAATTGTTCCAATCATTTTATCGTTATTTGTATCTATCGCTAATAAAAAGTAACGATTTTCTCCATTACTATCAAAATCATCTTTTAAATATTGCTTTTTCGAGTTAATTTCATTTTCTATGTCATCCAATAATTGTGATAATCCTTCATTTTTATATGTATCCGTAATAACTATACGGAAAAACAAGTGAAGTTCCTCTAAATCATCCAAATTCGGCCTTCTAATCGCAACGTTAGTCATGAATGAATTCTCCAATCTATGAAAATATACGAGAACAGCTTATATTGTAAATGTATTTTGGTGTTAAACAATAACTTTATCATGTGAATTGCTTCTTTTTGAATTTATATATCATCACAACATATATTCGTCTAAAACTATTATATGACATGATTAATACAATACTTTATATACTCTATTCAATATTATTCTACAAAAACCTGCATAGATCCAGCAGTAAAGAAAGCTCAGTACAAAGATTGATAAAATAATTTTTATGTCTAGAGTTGTATGAACAGTAGGGCCAAGTACTGGAAAACGGAAAATATCGAGAATGATCATAATACCTATAAGTAGACATATCGCAGAAAAGGAAACAACCCATATTCTCCTCCTTAATTTTGAAAAGGATACTCCTAACGCTATACCTAATAAGCCAGTAGTAAAAGGGAAAACAAATAGTTCGCTTGGTTGAATAATAAATAATAGAAAAATAGTTAGAACATAAGAAAGTATTCCCTCACGAATAGAATAACAAATAGCAAAGAAAATAGGTAACGTCGCAAATGGACTAATGAGTAATCCTATACCAGGAATTAAGTTCCCAGCTACTTGAAACATGGTGGCCAATGCGCTCATTAAAGCTGTCATTGCTAACTTATTTACAAGGGACAACTTTCTTTTATGAACAAAGCTCGCGTCATGCTCTATCATCAGTTGATACCAATAACGTACAAACCGATTCATCAAAATACCCCCTAAAGATACCTCATTCATCACTTTCTATATTATTCATACACTTTTTGTTTATGTGTTACTTTCTGCCTGGTTATGACTCACTATCCAGGAGTCATTTATTCATAGTAGTATTTTTAGGGAGACGACAGGTCGTGCATTTTGAAGAATGTAGACTGAGAGTTTATATCATATCAAGGAACAATCTCATAAATAGTACCTTTGTTAAAATCAGATACTTTCATAGAACCGTAAACACCTAAATATAATTTAGTTTGATCCAAATTTGTTCCTAAACTCATATAATAAGCTGCTTGCGTACCGAAATCATAATTAGTTTCAATAACATGAAAGTCATTATGTTTACCGTCTGTACCGGCTCTAGTATATGCTAAAACACCTTTAACTGGAGGACGAGAATCTTCTTTCTTAGCGAGGTCAGTAAATACGACACTACCTGTTAAATTTGGAATTGCAGTCCCCATATATGGCTGAACTCCTGTAAGTGAAGTTCCTCCAAATTTATCCGGTCTAGAGTCTTTATGGAAATAACTAATAAGAGGCTGAATACGCTTCACTGATGTTTGGATTGTTTCATCATAATAAGCCATTATCCTCTCATCCAAAGTAGGATTCTCAGAACAGTGTCTTATAAAAGAGGTTGGTAAATCTCCTTCCCATCCTCGCCAACCAAAATTAAGAAATCCTTCTTGATTAGGAGTAGAACTCATTAAATACGTTTGAACAAGTTCTGTAACCGGAATTGATTTATAATGAACAAACGAGAAAATCGACTCTACGATATCCTGTCCGACATTTCCAGCGTATTTGATATATTGATTATAAAACCTTTGGAATGTAATACCGGTTATATTTCGAACACCTTTCGCAATTACTGTAAGGGTTTCTTGTATAGATAAAGGAAGTTCATTAAAGCGCGTTACTACTGAAGGATTATGTATGATTGTATTTTTACTTACATCGATTTCAATGATTTTACCTGCTATTTCTAAATCATCTTGGCTTAAATTAAATGGGTCATAACCTGATCCACCATCTCCATTTGTAAAAACAAGTTTTCCAGTCTCCGGTGAAAAATTTAAACTATTAACGCCGTTATGATTGAAAAATGGCCTTCTTATATTAAGTAATGTTCTTCGTTTTTCAGGTTGACCGTTTGATTGTAAAATCCATTCCTCAATTGCATCAATATGGTCATATTGAGCATCTCTATTTACCCACTTTAAGTTTAAAGATTTAGGGTCACAAGGATTCGGTTTAAATTGTTCTGAAAGCGCACCAGCCCCTTGAGTTCCAGCTACTGAATAATGAAGGTAAAATAAACCGTTATGATTAAATTGTGGATGAAACGCTAGTCCTAGTAACCCTCGCTCATCATAGCCACTACTAGAAACGCCTTCTTCAGATGTGCCTAATTTAATAATCCGATTACGAATATTTAAAAATGTCTTTATCGCTCCGTCTCCTATGTAAAAAATCTCTCCTAATTGAGTTGCGACAAATAGTCTTTCAGTTGAATCACCCGGAAGTATAGTGGTTTTCATCACAGTCGGTAAATTTATATTATGAACAATGGGCCGTAAACTAACTTGAATTTTTGTCAATTAACTTTACACCCCTTTTGCTTCTTTTTATAGAAGAATATGATAAGAGTAGTTCTATTAGTATTAAATAAACGATATTCCTTTTTATTACAATTTTGTATATAATATAAGTATATACAATCTAGGGGGACCAGCGATGACAATCGTACTACAAATCATCTTACCACTAATTTTCGCAGTGTATTTATTTATCCTCTATCGTAATGAGAAGTTTGGATCAGCTTCATTCCTTTTAGCGGTCATAATTGGGATTTTCGGTTTAGAGAATATTTTTCAATATGCTAGTTTAACAGATCATGCTGTTTATCCATATTGGGGCAGTTTGAAAGCTGTTGTTATCATTTTATCAGTCGTATTTCTATTTAAAAAAGGAGGTCTGACAGGAAAATACTAATTTGTAACGCTGTACATATTTTCTTATCCTATTGCTTTTATTTTACAAAAGAAGAAATGTCCATGTAAAAACAAGAAGGAGTGTGTTACATATGTCTATAAATATTATTTCTATAGTTTCTATAATAATATGGATTGTGTTGATTACAGAACTTATAAAACCTTCAAAAGAACAGAATGGACGAAAAATAGTAACTTTATTAACGGCCGGTTCCGCATCAACAATTATTTTGACGGTTTCATTTATTCAAAATATCCCGTTTTGGAATTGATAGTGATATAATTACAAAAAATATTTATAAATAAAAAAGATTAGGATTCGCTCCTAATCTTTTTTATTATTCAATTGCACCAGCAACGTCATAATCATTTAAATCTAATTCAATTGGTTGTCCTAGCGCTAGTTTAGCTAATTCAGATCCTAAATATGGACCAGCCGTTAAACCTGAAGCTCCTAATCCATTCGCAACGAGAATACCTTCAAAGTTAGGTAGTGGGCCAATAACAGGTAAGAATCCAGGCGTGAATGGTCTGAATCCAACTCTCGTTTCAAGCATTGTAGCATTTTCTAAACCAGGTGCAACTGCTAATGCTTTATGGAATACTTCATGTAAACCACCTGCTGTTACACGATGATCAAAACCAGTGTCGTTTTCATGTGTCGCACCAATTACGACATGACCATTATCAAATGTTAAAATGTATTGATCGTTTGGCGGCATAACAACTGGCATATTTTCTGTTGCAGTATTTTCCATTTGCAGGTGAACAATTTGTCCTTTTTGGAACGTAACTAAGAAATCAATTCCTAATGGGTTTAATATTTCGTTCGCCCATGCGCCAGCAGTTACAATAACCTTTTCTGCTAAAATTGTCTCGTCATTTACTTTAACTCCAGTAATATGATTCCCTTCACGGACTAATACTGCATCTCCTTTTATGAAAGTTGCACCATGTTTTTTCGCAGCGCTTATTAATGCGTTGCGTAATAATCTTCCGTTTACTCTTGCAGCACCACTAATATGAACAGAACTATATTCTTCTGATAATGCCGGGAATAATTTTTTCGTTTCTTCAGCTGATAAACGCGTAATTTCACCAATCTCTGGTGCATCTTCACGTCGTTTATAAGCTCGCTCTTCCATTTGATCTAGTTTTTTCTCGTCAGTATGTAAACTAATTGCACCTACACGGTTGTATCCTGTATCCGTTTCACCGTCTTCTTCTAATTGTTGAATTAACGACGAATAGTAACGCGCACCGCCTTTAACGATTTTATACCACGCTTTATTACGACGTTGTGAAAGCCATGGACATACTATACCTGCTGCTGCATCAGTGGCTTGCCCTAATTGTTGGCGATCCACGATAGTAACATTCGCACCAGCCTTAGCCAGATGATAAGCAGTAGACGCTCCTAAAATTCCAGATCCAACTACAATATACGATTTCATTTCAAACACCTTTTCTCTTTGCTAATTATATAAATATAAGAACATTCTTAAGTATAATAGAAGGAATCCTTTTTTCAATGTACTCATCGCAATTAATCGTTTCACCATTGTGACTTTCCTAATCGTTATTTCTTCTGCTTACGGAATAATTCAATTGTTTTATAGCCTTGTGAAAGGATTTCAATCATTTTCTCAAGGCGTTTTTCACGTGTTTTTTCTTGTTTCACAGAAAATAAATTACGTGCCCAATCTTTTTGATATCCAGGAGTTAAACTTTGATAAAGCTTAAGTTCATTTGGATGATTAGCTAATAAAGCTTCAACATCTTTAATTCGACCTGCATAATCGGCAACACATTGACTCATAGCAGGCGTTTTCGTCGCTTTTTTCTTTTCACGCTTTAAGCCTACAACAGTAAAGACGTCATCCATACTTACCATTCGAGCAAATTTAATTTCACTTTCTCCTACATAGCCATCTTCTCCAACGCTTAATGCTGGAAACATCTCATCGCGGTGAATAAACGTACTGTAACGAGCATTACCTTTTTTCGGATATGCGAAAAACACATAACCTTTTTCAAGTAATAATTCTTCATTACTAATAATAAAATTCGTTTGTTTCACCATTTCATCAAGCGTTTCAACAAAAATAAAAATAGCATCGTGTTCTTTTGAAAATGCAGTTTCTTTACCTGTGAAAATGTCATAATCACTTGGTTCGTTAATAACAACCATATTCGTATACTTATTAAGTTTCAATTTATCGATAACTGACATAATAATCTTCCTTTACATTCGAAATTCATTGTACATACTTTTTTATACTGTTCTAGTGTATTATATCTATTTAGAAAATCAAACTTTAAATAGTATTATTCTGTTTCAAAAGAACAAAAATCTTTATTTGAAGAACTGGTTTTACAAGAGGATGATGGAAAGGAACCAGTTTTTAATTCATATGAAGAGGCTGCAGAAACATTAAAAATATTAGAAGAAAACCTTTTAAACCAAAAATTATACAAATAGCCGATTCCGAATAAGAACAGGCTATTTGTACAATCACAACTCAATAGCAAATAAAGTATATAAAAGCTCTCTATATTGATCTTCTGTAATTTCACGCTTAGTTTTTGCTCCATACATCATTTCAGTTAAACTAGAATTCGTTAAAGAGATATGGCCAGCGTTCGTCAACTTTACTGCAATTGGTCCTTTATTGAAAATAGACTTTTCATCTTCTACCACTCTTCTTTGAACATCGTTTACTACTGTCTCGTCAATAATATGAGTATAAAAAGCATGACAAACTTTCCATTCTCCATCAACACCTATTCTTTCTAGAACATAATTGCCTTTACTCGTATCTTTTCGTCTTACCCGGTACGAACCGTTTTTTGAAGAAACAGACTCACCAGTAAAAGGTACAGGAACGAGGGGTACTAACGAAGCTATACCTACATCAATTAAATACTGTACGTTATCTTTATTTAAAATAATTGTTATATGTCCGTCCTCAAGTGCCCAAGCGTTTATATCATTTTTATATACAGTACCTAGTGCGAGTTGTACATCATAACCACTATCTTTTAAAAAATAATAAAAAAGAGTATTTAATTCATAACAAAGCCCACCGCGGGAACTAGTTAAAATTTTCTCTTGTAAGTTTTTCATAGAAATTGCATTTATATTACCTGCTATAACATCTAAATTCTCAAACGGTATTGTGTGAGCAAATGCAAAGAGTATTGTACTTAATTCTTCAAATTTTATTTCAGTACGTTTTTCAAGGTTTAATCTTGTAAAGAGTTGGTCTTGTAACTTTGTCATATTCAGCACCCCTTAATAAGTTATAAGTTTAAATAATATATGCTGATTGTATATGTGATGAGGTACTGTAACAATGTACATTTCGTTTAACTGTACCGGTACAAAAATTCTAATTCACAAGATTGCCTAATATAAGAATTAAAATAAGAGGCATCATTAAAATGCCTCTTATTTACTCTGGGATGTTACGAATATAAATGTAATAGTTTGTCTATGGATACATTATTAATATTACTTAAATCAATAAAATATTGAAGTTGCCACATTTGGCTCTTTTTAGCTTGATTACTAACAGGTTTATCCCATATAGGATAAACTCTCATAGCCATCTTTCCTTTTTGACTTTGAGTTTTTAATATTTTTTCTTCAAGAAGAATCTCTTTCGGGAAAATAAATTGTCCTAGTTTATGATCGTTAATACAAGTGATAACTAATAAGTCAGGAGCAGCGTCATAAGAAAACGCTTGATTTTGCATGTTTTCATTTTTCTCCCAAAAAGAAACAAATTGACCAATTTTGTTAGGAGTAATTTTTGATACTCTAAAACGTATCGTTTTGTTATTTAAGTGAAATAACGCCCCAGCATACTCTGAGTTTTGTCTTTCTTCTTTTAGATTAGTGATTATTAAGTTATTAGGTTTATATACTATGTTATTTAAATTTTGAATGATATCATTAAAGTTGTTCAAGTAAACGTCCCCTTTATCCATCTTTTAGTTTATCACAAACGTTAGTTCTTATATATCGTATAGATAACATATAGTAATAACGACGTGAAAAAGAGGGGTATTTTAGTGGAACATGATTATGCAGGTTGACTAGATTATTTCAATGTACTCAATTTTTCAATTGCTTGTTGTTCAGTTGCTAAATAAAAAATATCATTACCTTTATTACATTCATAAATGAATTCTTTTAAGCTTTTACTAGTGTACGTAGAAAAATCCCCAACAATAGCAATCTTTACCTTGTAGTTTATAAACTTTTGAAGGATATCGCCCGCAAGCCGTGTTTTTAGATCAAAGAAATCTTCACTTATTAAAGATTTATGGATAATAATATGTTTCGCATCTACCTTATATTGAACTGTTGCCATAGTATCTAATGCAGACTGAACATCCGATATTAATACCTTATCGTTTCTAATGACCGCAATATTGATTCCATCGATTACTACTTTCTTTATTTCCATAGTCCCACCCCTTTATAATTTACACAGTATGAGTAAAATTATTTTACAAAACTTCGTATTAATCATAGATTAAATTAGAAGCAGTTCTTAAAATCGCCTCTATTTTTTATTACTAATACGGTCAATGAAATTAATGATAGTTTCTCTTTTTTATATTTTTGAATATATATATATAATTGCTTTTACTTGTTATACAAATATTGTGGAGTAACATAACTTAACAAACTATCCAAAGTGTTAATCTCGGCATATGGTTGTATTTTGGTAGTATTCTTGATTTTCTGAGGGTTAAACCATACACCTTTTATATTTGCATTTTGAGGACCAGCAATATCCTTTTCTAAGTCATCCCCAACAAATAAAGTATTTTCCGGCTGTAAATCTAGCTTTTTTAATGATAGTTCGAATATACGTTTATCAGGTTTACTAAATCCCACTTCTTCAGAAATAATGATTGTTTCAAAATACCTATTTAAATTCGTGTTAAATATTTTAGCTTTTTGCCTCTGAGTTGAGCCATTTGTTATAATTCCAACTTTAAAGTGCTTCTTTATTTGATTTAAGAAATGAATAGTATTTTGGTCTATTGAAAAACATCTAGGGAAATTATTATTCCAAAAATCTTGGATGTAATTGCGTGGCAATCTATACCTCGGCGTGAATTCATCAAACAATGATTCTAAAACTGTCGTTTTATTACTTATGCCATATTCTCTTTTATCGTATTCTTTGAATTTCTGTAACATGTTGCTTTTAGCCGCACCATCTACATCTTCATAACACTTTTCTAAAACAATTAAAAATAATGCCTCTACTGCTTTATCCCTATCAAGTAATGTATCATCTAAATCAAACAGCATCGCTTTATAACCCATCAAATAATTTCACAACCTTTCTCGCATGATTTAAATAATCCTTAGTTCACACCTTAAGCGTTTACTAAATTAGCAAAAAAACTCTAAAGTTTGTGACGTACACTCTATAATTTCGCTAGCTTTTTTTATATTGAAATTCATTTCCGTTTCCCCTTCTAGTAAGTAGCGAAAGTATATGTTCACACAGTTTAAGAAATCACATGTAGTTCCCAATATTATACATTAGTTTTTTAGAAATATAAATCGTTCAGCTTTTCATACGATAAGTTTTTTCAAGCATACAATTATTTTTTCATAAAACGGAATATGGCTAATAATATTTTTTTGGAGAATACACATTCTTGAAAATGAAGCTAATACGTTAAACGTCCTATGAATTTCCTATTGTATCTCCACATAAACTCCAGATAGTACGGCTATAATGACTACCAGAGGTGATATTATGAAAAACTATCATATTCTCGTGGTAGAGGACGATCAAGAAATTCAGGAATTAATTAAACAATTTTTAATGACACAGCATTATACAGTGGTAGTCGCTTCAGATGGACTAGAGGGTATGACACAATTTAATAAGCAATCATTTGATTTAATTCTTCTAGATGTCATGATGCCCAATCTTAATGGGTTTGAAGTTTCTAAAATGATTCGAAGTCAGTCAAACGTACCAATTATTATGCTAACTGCGTTGGAAGAAGAGGAAGATCAAATGAAAGGATTCGACCTTGGGATCGATGATTATATAACAAAGCCCTTTTCATTTCATGTTTTGATTAGACGAGTCGAAGCTGTACTTAGAAGAAGTTATGATAAAAATGTAAATAATCATTTGATATTTAAAGAAGTGTGTATTGATGTGGATGCATATAGAGTATATGTAAATGACGTTGAAATTATATTAACGACAAAAGAGTTTGAAATTCTACAACTACTATTTCAAAATGAGAGAAAAGTACTCACAAGAGAAAATATCGTTGAAAAGGTTTGGGGTTACGATTATTTTGGAGAAACACGAATAATCGATACACATATTAAAAACCTACGCAAAAAATTAGCTATCCCTTATATTAAAACAATAAAGGGTATTGGATATAAAATTGATGAATAGTATTGTGAAACTCATGAAAATGAAGCAAATTACTTATAAACTCTTTATGACTACATCTCTCATTTTATTATCCTTTGCAATATTGATTTATTTAACTTTATACTTCTTTCTTCCGACGTTTTATGAGCAATATAAAACAGATCAACTTCAAACAGGGATAAATGAAATCATTGATAAATCTAAAAATCTTACGTTTCAAGATGCGATACCACTTTTTGATGAATACGCCAAAAAAAATAATGCGATGCTTTATCTTCAAAATAAAGAGGGAATAATGATTTACTCTCCTTCATTTTCTTTTATTCAAAGTGGTACGCAAAAAACAGTAGTTACTAAAGCAACACGATTCGAGAATGCAAGTACCCTTAGCAATTCATATAACGTTACGAAACCAATTCAATTTCAAGATGGTAGTTTAACGCTTGTAGTGTTTGCTACATTTCAACCGATTGATGAAGCTTCACAGGTTTTAGTACGCTTTCTCCCCTATATTAGTATCATTGTGCTCGTTATTGGTATAGGGAGTGCTTATTTTTATTCCAGGTTTATTACAAAGCCACTTATTTATATTAATGAAGGTGCACAAAAGATGGCAAATTTAGATTTCTCCGAAAAAATTGAGGTTCGCTCTACAGATGAGTTAGGAGAATTATCTAATAGTTTGAATGACATGTCTATTAACTTGCAACAAGCTATGTTTGATTTAAAAAAAGCAAATGAACAATTAAAAAATGATATTGAAAAAGAAAGAGAAATAGAAACAAAACGCAGAGAGTTCTTTGCGATTGTAGCACATGAATTAAAGTCCCCTCTTACTGTAATGAAAGGATACTTAGAAGGAATGATATACAATATTGGCCCTTATCAAAATCGCGATCAATATTTAAAGAAGAATCATCAAATTATTGAAAGTATGGAACAATTAGTTCGTGAAATTTTAAGCGTATCGAAATTAGAACAACACACCTTTAAACTAAAAGTAGAAAAAGTTAATCTTTCAAAGTTAATAAATACAATTACAAAAGATCTCGAATTTTTCGCTTCACAAAAAAACATCCAAATAATAAAAGAAATTGATTCTGATCTTTCCGTTTATACAGATTATGTTCTTTTAGAAAAAGCATGTAAAAATATTATCCATAATGCGGTTATGTATTCACCACATAATGAAAAAGTTTATATACAGTTAAGTAAGGATCCTAAACAAGGTCAAATTAAAATACAAATTATGAATACAGGTGTCAATATTAAAGAAGAAGATATACAACAAATTTTCAAACCGTTTTATCGAATTGAAAAATCAAGGAATCGAAATACTGGAGGAAGCGGTTTAGGACTGTATATTGTGAAACAAATTCTTGAAACGCTAGATATAAAGTATTCTATAAAAAACATGGAACATAGTGTGCAATTTTGTATGAACATTCCATTATCTAAACAAAAAACAAATAAACTCCCCTCTTAGTAGGACGAGTTTATTTGTTTTTGTAGTAAGTATAAACGTATTAGGAATTAATAGGCTGGCTATTCGTTTTATGACAACAATTAAGGCTCCGCCAACCCGGACTTGAATCCTGGCAGGCCAGCTGTAATCATATATAACCTAAATAAAGGTACAATACAAAATCCCTAGCGCTGGAGCTTTGTTTGCTGTAAAGAGTGATCCGAACATTAAAATTTTGATATGAGGGGAGATTTTTATAAAACAATGTAATATTAACCCATGGAATAATTATCCTCACTCGTTTTATAATTAAATTAATATATAGTTGTGGTGTAATAAATGAACAAGTTAAATAAATACTCGAAGGTCTTCATCATGTTTTGTGCATTAAGTGTGATATTCCTAATCATTTCGCCTAATAAAATTATAGGTAGGTCGGCTATTCAAAAAGGTGATGTGAAATTACACGTATACTCTCAGGCTACTACGGGAGCATCTCAAAAGATCAGTGAGAATGATTTGGCTATTTTAAAAGAAAGAGTGAGAGACACGTACCCAAATATAGCCTCGACAGATATTGAACTTGTAGGTGATACCCCATTTCGTCATGTTTCAGATTCAGCGTATGTTCAAGATTTTACTGTATATGGTGAAGTAATAGGTATGACACGAAATGAGACATCAGGAGAAAATACTGTCGCAGTATTAAAGGTTTCCTACTGGGATATGCCGATGATTCAATATTTGTTCTATAAGATGCTAATAGAAGAATAGCACTTGAAATAGTGTTATTTTTCTACGAAGTATCCAATATACAGGTTTTTAGAAAACAGACCGGCCATAACGAGCGGTCATAGGCTTCGTGAATACAGATGGTATGCTGGAGCGAAGAGTTGGTGATATTACTACCTATTTGACCTTTATTATGACAGTGAATGTGAGGTAAGAATATGCAGTTAGAAGATTTTTTAGAAAAGAATAACGAAAATAAGAGCACAAAACAGTCATAAGAAAAAGCACCTAGTTGTTAGGTGCTTTTTCTTATGACTTTCAAAGTGAGTTAAACAAATTTAATGCGGACCCTCTAACTTAATTTAGCAAATGCGACTAGAGAACCCTTATCGCAAGAAAGAAAATCGTTTTTTTCATAAAAGTGTCTTACATCTGGTGCTTCTTCCGTTAATAGTACTTTTTGGCGAACTGTTTTATATTTACATAAAATTTGTTGTATGAGTTGAGAAGCAATTCCTTGATTCTGATAAGCATGTAATATAAGAATATCTTGTATATAAATGATTGTTAATCCATCGCCCACAATACGAATTAATCCCACTAATTCTTCTCCATTCCAAGCAGATATAACTTCTAAGGACTGTGAAATAGCTTGATATAGGACTTCGATATCCTCTGTATAGGCGTACCACTGCACATCTTTATATAATCGTTCTAATTGTTCTATCTTTATAGCTTTACTATTATTAAAGGTTATTGTCATTCATTCTTCCTCCCCAAAAATATTATCTTGAAGAGATGTTCCGTAATTTAACCACTGTTATGTTCCCCCTTTTCATGTAGTACCGTATATTTTGTATATAACTATTTCGACAAAATCCATCGTATTCCTGTTTATGACCTATAGGGTATCTATTACTTATTCTTGATATGTGATCTTAAGACATTCTTTCTTTAAGTTGTTGTAAATGAATGTATTTTGAGGTCAAAAGAAGTACACCAATATATACAAGTAATGGAACAGATTTATTTTAAATGGCTAAGGTTAAATCTATTGATGATGTTCGTAATCCTCTGCAAACCTTGGATACTGTTTGGACAATTCATGCTCAATTTCGTCGTAAGCCATCGTGTCTACTGATTTTTTACATACCTCATTTGCAATTGCTATCGACTGTCTTGTTTGTTCTTCAATGTACTGAGATAAAGTAATCGATTCCATCATCATAACGCATCCCTGTTTGTTTCAAGACCAGATCCATTCACGGATAAAGCAAATCGGAACACACTTACAAAAAAATAACTTTTAGATTAAGTAGCGTGCAAAAAGGTTAATTTTGTGATTTTTATAAATAAAATTAATGGAGATATTAAAAACCGTACTCATAAATGGAACAAATGTGTTACTTAGATTGTCTATTACGTATAAAAAAGGTGTTCTTGGTAGGTCTCTCCTTTTGTAATGCAAGAAATATAAGATGAGTCCTATCCTGTACATTTTTTAATTGTATCGGTATGTAAAATACCAATACAAAATCCATAAATTCTTGAAAGAGGTTGAAAATGTATGATAGTTTCAAAGAAGTTTTTCCACATTTCGCATTATAAAAAGATGCTACCTGTAGTATTACTTTCATGTGTAACGCTTATAGGCTGTTCCAATAGCAATATTCATTCCGAACCACCGAAACAAACAAAACAAGAAAATACAAGTAATCATTCTTTTGTTAAACTTGAAAAAGAATATGATGCTAAACTTGGTATTTATGCATTGGACACAAGTACGAGTCAAACTGTTACTTATCGTTCAGATGAACGTTTTGCATACGCATCTACCCACAAAGCACTTGCTGTTGGAGCACTGTTACAAAAGAAATCAATAGAAGATTTAGATCAAAGAATTAAGTATACTAGCAAAGATTTTGTGAATTACAATCCAATTACTGAAAAATATATAGATACAGGTATGACTTTGAAAGAACTTGCGGATGCTTCCATTCGATATAGCGATAATACTGCACAAAATCTTATTCTTAAGCAATTAGGTGGGCCAAGTGAATTCAAAAAATCACTGAGAGAAATAGGAGATACTGTCACAAATCCTGAACGTTTTGAACCAGAATTAAACGAAGTGCAGCCAGGAGACATACGTGACACTAGTACCCCAAAGGCATTAGCTACTAGTCTTCAAGCTTATGCGCTAGGCGATATACTTTCAATTGAGAATCGGAAATTTTTAATAGATTTGATGAAAAGAAATACTACGGGGGACAACTTAATTCGTGCTGGAGTTCCAGGAGAATGGGAAGTAGCCGATAAGACTGGCTCTGGATCTTATGGAACAAGGAATGATATCGCAATCATTTGGCCACCAAATAAGAAGCCAATTATTCTTGCGATACTTTCTAATCATGCGAAAGAGGATGCGAAGTACGATGATAAGCTTATTGCAGATGCAACGAAAATAGTGTTAGATGTTTTAAAAGTAACGAATAAATAATAATAGTCATGAATGTAAGCTGCTCCTACTTTACGGTACATTTCGTTTGAAAGACATTTACGTATCTAAAAGCTAAGAAGTATCATTGAATATATTTAAATTATTCAATACCAAATAATAAGCATCTCTTGTTAAAAGGGTTACTATGTTTTAAATGAGTAAATACTTTATACATAGCTTTTGAGTAATCCGATTTTAGTTTTTTGAAATTTAGTATGCAGCACTGGAAAACAGGTTAATTCACTATAGCTGTCGAATATTCTGTGCTTAGTTATCTCCAGACTGATATACTATAAACACAATCGTTCTAGAAGGGTGATGATATTATGTATGAACAACAAAATAATAGGGATAGAGATCAAAAAATGATGTTTTCTATGCAAGGAATACCCACAAATAAAGTTAACATGAATCAGTTACCTAAATGGATTAGAATTTTCGGCTATTGTGCGTTTGGTTGGATGATAGTATTTAGTTTCATTATGATTATAGGTTTAATTCTTCAATAACTATACAGATAAACAATTAAACGGGACGGTATTTAGATCATATATCTAGGTAATGTCCTGTTTTTTATATATAATTCCTCATTGATATAGTTAACCGGTCATAACAAAAAGAACTTGTAGAGTATGCTACAAGTTCTTTTTCAAATATTGTTAAAAAAGGAACAACAAACTATCTTAACATTCAATACAGGGAGACCATTTTGATTATGGCTTGGTTTTATTGTATATCAATTATTAATATTTGAAGAAACCAATTTTCGAAAATTATGTGAATTAAAAAACTAGAGTGTTTATATTAAATTTCGTTTACTATTAACTTCTTCTTACTTAAATAAACTGCACGATCTGATTTTTTAGCAACTTCCTGTGAGTGCGTCACAACAATAATACATTTATTTTCTTTATGTGCAAGTTCTTGAAACAGTTCTATTATATCCATTGCCGTTTCTGCGTCGAGGTTTCCTGTTGGCTCATCCGCAATCAGTAAATCAACATCACAAGATAATGCTCGAGCAATTGCTACACGTTGTTGTTGCCCGCCACTTAGTTGCAAAACGTTACGTTTCGCTTCTACTTCTGTAAGTCCTACCTTCTCTAATAATTCTAATGCCCTTGCAGTTTTATTTTTCACTTTAACACCTGTAATTTCCATAGCTGTTAGGACATTTTGAAGAGCGGTCATATAGGTAATCAAATTATAAGATTGGAAAATTACAGATACATGTTGATTGCGGTATCGATCCAAACCAATTTTCCGAATATCTTTTCCATTATACAGTACATAACCATTTTTAGGGACATCCAGTCCACAACCTAAACTCAGAGTTGTAGTTTTACCAGATCCAGATGGTCCTAAAATCGTGTAGAAATGCCCTTTTTGAAAAGAAAAATTAACATTATCTAGTATCGCTACATTTTTGCCATTACTTTCATAATAATAGTCCAAATTTTTAAATTGTAAAATCGTTTCCATATCGAGCCTCCTTATTCATCTTTTAAAAGAATTTGTTTAGGGTTTAAATGTAGAATAGATAATGCTGGAAGAAGCGTTGCTAATATAGCAATAGCTAGTCCTATCCCTCCCATTTTGCCTACATCTTCTCCTGTTACACTTACATCAATTTTATCAATCGGATCCTCTTTTTGATTTTGTACATTTCCACCAGGTCCAGACATCATTACAGTCCCATTTTGCGGAGTGTTTGTTTCTTCGCTTGCTGTAGCAACTTCACTTGAAAGTAAATTATCCCCTATATATTGAGAAACTTTAGCTCCTGTTGTTATGGATAATCCAAAAGATAAAATAGCGATACATACTACTTCTACTACGAACTGCGCCATCAGCTTCCACTTTTTTTCTCCAATGGACAATAGAATCCCCATTTCTTTACGACGTCCTTTAATCGATAACATAATGATTAATCCTAATATAATCGCACCTGCAATTGATACAATATAAATAATCATTTGAGAAGTAGATGAGATATTTTCGATAGGCCCAATCATTTGTTTGTACAATGAATCATGTGCATCTAATTTATAGTAATTAAAATTAATCTTAGATTTTTTTGCTTCTTTTTTAAATGCTTCAATGTTTTGTGGGTCTTTCAAGAAATAAACGACTTGAATGCTACTTATACCTTGATCTACTTCAAATTTTTTCATAGTTGAATGCGGCATATATAGTTTATTAGCTGGATCCATTATAGGAGGGGCCTGTTGACCCATTGCTTGCTCATTCGTTTCGTAAATACCGATAATTTCAACCTCGAGGGTTTCCTTCTTATCCCCTGATTGCACTTTAACTTTGTCTCCTACTTTCAAATTGTTTAATTCCGCAAATCGTTTTTCCATTAAAGCTACATTCTGATCTTTCATCTGTTCTGTAATTGGTTTCCCATCAATGATTTTACTTTTTCCGTTCTTAAAGCTTTCTTGTAATGCAGTCTTGCGAACTCCCTCAATCATAAAGGAAGCATTCATATCTATTTCTGTACCGGAGCTTGAACCGCCTCGTACAGCCGCCATTCCCGCTTTACCCTTTCCTTCTTCTTCTCCTTCTGAAGCTCCTACTAGTTTAAGTCCATCCGAGATTCCGAATGTATTGCTTATGTAATTATAGTCTTTTACATACTTTGACTTCGCTAATTGATCTGCTTCTTTCGTGTTGAGCTTCGGTGGATTAGGCATCTCTCCAGTTTTCTGAGCCTGTTGACCTAATTTGTCAAAATCAAGACTTAAAGTAACATCTGCACCTAGTTTTTTTCTTGCTGCATCCGCAGCTTTTTTTGATGCATTTTGGATTGTAAATCCTGCCAACACTAAATTTGTAACAATTAGGAAGACTGCCATCAAAATTAATGATGTTCCTACTCTTTTTTTCATACTGAGAATTGCTCGTTTCATAAAGTTTATTTTTTCTTACCTCCTTGATAACTTATATTTTATATAGATTATCTAGAGTCTATATGGAGCTAATCGGTAGTTTATCTAGAGATATAAGGAGTTTATGTGTAGTTATGCAATGACTTAGTCAAGAACTATTGGTAAGGAGGTAGTCTTATTGGTTAAGATTCATTGAATGAGAGCATAAAAATCTATGCTTATTATGTAATTTCTATAGAGCAAATTAAAAGCACCCTATTTGAATGGTTATATGTGTGTTTGTTAAATATGAAAATCTATTAATGAGTTGGTCGGATTTTTTAATAATAATATTGTGTTAAAAAGCCTAACATATCATTTTATAAGTTAGGCTTTTATGTTATCTATAAGAAAAAGTTATAGAGACTCATAATATTTTATAATTTAACCTATTGTATTTAAACAAGTAAAATAAAAGTAACAGGTGCATACATTAAGGAGGTTTTTTAATAGTGACAGAAATTATAACATTTAGGATTGCTACGGCAGATGATTTAGATGATATTGTAAAAATGCTTGCTGATGATGTTTTAGGAAATAAAAGAGAGCGCTATGAAACACCACTCCCTGATAGTTATATAAGAGCATTTCATGCTATTGATTGTGATCCAAATAATGAGTTGATTGTAGCGTGTGATGGGACGGAGATTGTTGGTCTTCAACAAATTACATTTACGCCTTACATTGCACGTCAAGGGGGTTGGAGAGCTACAATTGAGGGTGTACGGACAGCCTCATCAAAACGTGGTAAAGGTATAGGAACTAAACTTATTAAATGGGCTATTCAACGTGCTACATTACGGGGATGTCATTTAGTACAGTTAACAACAGATAAGGAACGACAAGAAGCTTTGCAATTTTATAAGAAATTAGGATTTAAAGATTCTCATGAAGGATTAAAACTTTTTCTTTAATGAATATTGTTATTTATATAGCAAAAAGACGCATATTGTAAGGTTCATTGACTATCGGCTTCGAAAACTATAGTAACTATCACTGTATAAAATATACAAATTGACACATTGTTTATCATATAAATTACATCACTTCAAACGGTGTATCTTTTGATACGAAAATAAGCAAGTTAATGTTCTCTCATATGAATGAGAATATTAACTTGTTTTTTAAATTGTAGTATAAATTATTTATGGTTTTATTATATTATTAGTTTTATAATATACAAATTCATCACCTGGTTTTATACTTCAATCACGTAATATTGGGTAAAAAGAATATTTTTAATTTAATATACAGCATAAATAAAACATAAATTTTGTCCATGTTTTAAATAATATGTATTTTGGAGGAAGTTAATTTGATTTTTTCAAAACTCATTGATCGATACGCCTTGTATGATTTGCACAAAAAAAGAAGTGGAGAGTTTCAATATACTTCTCTTTCTAACACCGCACTAGATATAAAGGACATAGAATTTTTTTATAAAGTACAACCATCTAATATTCATTTTAACATTAAGCATGCAAAGCAAGAAAAGGAATACATGGTTGGACAGTTCAAATATAAAAGCTCGGTTCAATCTGGTGATTCACGCAACGATTCTGTAACTGGGGAATTATTTTTACATGAAAACGAAGATGCACCTCATGTCATCTTCGTTCACGGTTGGAGAATGGATTCTAACGAACGTGTAAAAAAAATATTTCACGACCATATGACTAACTTGAAGTGGAATATGTATTATTTTACTCTACCCTATCATTTTGAAAGAAAACCCAACCAATCCCTATTCAGTGGAGAGTACATGGTAAGTGCTAATATTGAACGAACTGTACAAGCCACTAGACAAGCGGTAGCTGATTTACGAACTTTGATTAAATGGATTAAAGCAAATAAAAATGGTCCCTTGATTTTAATAGGAATCAGTTTAGGTGGGGTTATTACAAACCTAACAGCTCTTGTTGAATCAGACATTGATGTATTGGCATCCATTTTCTACGCGAATCGACTTTCATATTCAATTTGGAAGACAAATCCAGGTAAATTCATTAGAAAAGATTTGGAACATCATGGTGTAACGTATAATGATTTAATAGATTATTGGAAAATCACTGAACCGAGTCAAGCATTACCAAAAGTGAAAAAAGAAAATATTTTATTAATTTCAGGCAAGCACGATCTATATGTGCACCGTGAGGATACGGACTACTTGTGGGCATCTTGGGAAAAACCTACTCGATATATTTATACATGTGGGCATGCTGGGATTGTTCTTAAACGTAAAAAAATTGCAACTGATACTATCAATTTTATTCAGAATCGATTGAACCCCCCACACTTTCCCAATGTGATGCTTTAAAGTAAGAGATTACTAAGTACAGGATTTTATACTTATAATGTTTTATTTTATACTGAGCTCATTTTTAAATCTTTCTATTGTCATCTCCCTTAACCTTGCATGATTGGAAAATGATATAGAATTTAGGATGTAACTATGAAATAACTCGCCATATGGAAAAGCGCTACTTATTCACCAGATATTATTGTTGTTTACCCTGTTTATGCAATATTACATATAAAATGCTTTATTTGTTCTGTTATTATTTTAAGAGTAAATTCATTTACACCATCCATATCTACAGTTATGGAAACCCTAATTACATATAAGAAAGAGAAGAACACTGGTGAGTTCTTCTCTTGTTGTTTATCTTTTTTATTAAATTGTAATATAATTACAGTATGTGAAATTATACTAATTTAACTTTAAAAGCGAAGTGAACATAATCGTCACTTCGCTTTTTGCATGTACAATCCTTATTACATGTACTCAATTCAGTATATACTTCCACATGACTTGCTTTTAATTAATCGGTTTCGCTGTTTTTAAAACGAATGAACTTAATGCAGGAACTTTAATTTTATTATTATGGACAACATAAAGTGTTTTACTACCTGCCTGCTTACCATCTACTAGTACTTTCCAAGGACCTTTCGATGGCAAAGTTATGTCAACGGATTCTCTATTTGCATTGTGAGCCACCATAAAGTTTTCATTTTTATTCCCATTGCCCTTTCCATCTATTGAATAAGCTATAACATTTTTGGGAGCATCTATAAATGATATATGCTTTTTAATTTGCTCAGTAGATGTCATTCGAAAAGCTGGGTACTTTTTTCGTAAATCTATTAAGCCCTTCATATAATCTACTTCATTATTATATGCTGCACGGCGTAACCAATCCATCTGGTTAATCGAATCAGGAGATTTGTAACTGTTATGATCACCATATTTCGTGCGCATAAACTCTTGCCCTGCATGTAAGAATGGAATCCCTTGTGATGTTAATAAAATCGAAGAAGACAATTTGTGCATTTGTTTTCGCACTTCTTCACTATCACCTGGATTAGTTAACTCAAGTTTATCCCATAATGTATGATTGTCATGTGCTTCCACATAAGTTAGCACCTGCTCTGGATCTTGATAGGTAGACGACTTTGTATCATAGTCAATACCTGCTGTAATGCCTTTTTTAATACGATCTTCCATGTTTTCTTTTCCATTTACAAAACCATTTTCTTTCTCCTCAAATACACTACCTTTCAATCCATCACGTATATTATCGTTAAAATGAGCAATCCCTTTCATTTTCTTCGCATTTTTTTGATTTGCTTTCAACTCAGCTGCAAGAGGTGTATTTAAATCCCAACCTTCCCCATGCAGAATAATTGAAGGGTCAATTTGATTAACAGCTTTACGTATTTCATTCATCGTTTCATAATCATGAATGCCCATTAAATCAAAACGGAATCCATCTAAATTGTATTCTTTTGCCCAGTATGTTACAGAATCAACCATAAATTTCCTCATCATTTTTTGTTCTGAAGCAGTATCGTTTCCTACTCCAGTTCCATTTGCAAATGTTCCATCTTCATTGTATCGATAATAATAACCTGGAACTAACTTATGAAAATTAGATTCAGCCGCATTATACATATGGTTATATACTACGTCCATTACAACACGAAGGTTATTATCATGTAGCACTTGAATCATTTGCTTTAATTCAGTTATTCGAGCAGTCGGCTCATAAGGATTTGTAGAATAGGAGCCCTCTGGAACGTTGAAATTTTTCGGGTCATATCCCCAGTTGTATTGTGGTTCATTTAAAGTTTCTTCATTGACTGATGCATAATCAAATATCGGTAAAAACTGAACGTGCGTAACACCAAGATCTTTCATATGATCAAGTCCTGTTTTTACACCTTCAGGCCCTTTTGTTCCTTTTTCTGTTACCCCTAAATATTTTCCTTTCTGTTTAATGCCACTTTCAGGTTGGATGGAAAGATCGCGTACATGCAATTCATAAATAATAGCATCTTCCGGATTTTTAAATTCCGGTTTTTTATTTACTTTCCATTTTTTCGGATTTGTTTCGTTTAAATCAATGACTACACCTTTATCTCCATTTA
The DNA here is from genome assembly GCF_016483245.1 of Bacillus cereus group sp. N31. Lineage (NCBI taxonomy): Bacteria > Bacillati > Bacillota > Bacilli > Caryophanales > Bacillaceae > Bacillus > Bacillus cereus group sp. N31. The sequence goes on from NZ_JAEHCH010000011.1 coordinate 55,332, forward strand.
CAGAAGCAGCACGCACATATGGATCAACTGCTTCAGTCCATTTATCCCCAATTTTCACCTTATACGTATAAAAGAGACCTTTTTGGTTCCCTTTAATTTCTGCTTTCCAAGTTCCCTTTTCACCTTGTTGCATGTTTATTTCAGTACCTATTTTATCGTTCCATTTTTTATATGTAACTAACTTTGCTTCACTCGCAGTAGGAGCCCATACACGGAATTTTGTATGTTGCGGGGAATATATATTCCCTAGATCGTTACCACTATAATAAAATAATTTATCAAACTCTTCGCTACGAATGACTTTACCGATTTCAGTATTCGTATAAGCTAAGTTTTCTATTTTAACTTTGTATGTCTGTTTTAAATCAATTTTCTGTTCTGTAATTATTTTCACCTTATTAGTAATATCTCCACTGTTTATATCATAAGGAGTAATATTCTTAATTTTAATGCCTTCAATTTCAATTTTCTTTTCCTTAATATTAAACGGGACATTAGTCGTTACAGTAATTTCATGGAAACTATCAATAGTTGCTTTTTGAATTGAGAGATCCGATGAAGGCTTAGAGTTATATACATTTTCATCACCCGAAAGAATCCATACTTCAGCACGACCGTCCTTTATATTTTCAATCCAACGATCCCCACCATCTTTTTCCCATTCATTTGTTCGAACTATAAATCCTACACGATTATAGTCACCGTCTATTTTTATCTTAGCGTATTTTCCAAATTCATCTTCACCAGTAAATTCATAAGATGTACCATTCGCATTTTCTCCCCATAACCAAAGATTCCAGTCTTTTGTATTTCCAAGCTTTTCTTTGTAATGAATGATAATTTCAGTTGTTTTCGAATTTGAAATTGCCTTCACACTCTGAAAGGAGAAAACAGATGATAACATAACGATTATGGAAAGTAATAAGAATGATTTGTTAATTAACCTTTTTGTAATTTGCACCACATACACCCTTTCTTCAAATATTACTAGCGATTTATTATGCTTACACTGAATAACACTGCTTAAATTAATCTAGAAATCTCTTTTAATTCACCTCCATATTGTCTATTTTCACCTATGTATTTCAATGACCTTTTAATACGAAAGCGTTTGCATTAATACTTAAAAAAATAGATTTGTGTATGCCCTCATATATTTGTAAATGCTAAAAGGTCAGGGAAATCATTTTAAAGCAATCGTTTGTTATCGCTTTCATTTTATAGACTTTCTATCAAGAGGTCAATATATTATTAATTTTCTGTTTTTACACACTTTAAACCTTATTTATTTGTCGTAACTTCTTACAGATAACGCACCTAATTATTGCTTAGTCAGTTTATTTTCAACAATACATTGCTACGTAAAAAAACAGCTAATATCCTTAAAATGATATTAGCTGTTTTTTCATAATGTATTAATATATGAATGATAACTATATTTCTAAATTACTTAATTTTTGCTGCATCAAATGCTTTTTGAACTGCTTGAACTTCAGCTGTATTCGCACCATATTTATTAGTTGCCACTCGAATACATGCTGATCTCAATTCTTTGAAATTAGAAGTCATGTTTAACTCATCTGTATTTGCATAATAGAAAATATCAAACATTTTATCTTCACCAATTCCTTTAACAGTTACTCCGTTATGAGTTCCGCCTTTTGCAATGAGATACGCAACTTTATTAATAATGCTTGAATTAAAATGAACGCCGCCTTGATCCCAGCCATTAAAATCGTTAAATTCACTGTAATCATCTGGATAAGGTACTCCAAGTGAAGATGGCACAGAAGCTGGGTTTTCCATATCACGGAAAACAGATCCGGTTTGTTCTCCCATTGTCCAGTTAAATGTTCCGTTATTTACGTATTTCTCAATAGATGTTCCCATAATATCAGATAGCGCCTCATTAATCGCACCAGATTCACCGTAATATTCAAGATTAGATTCGCTAGAAGTAACAGCATGTGTAAATTCATGTCCAGCTACGTCATATGCTTTAACGATAGGATCGCCATATACAAGCATACTTCCATTATTAGCACTTAATGCATTCTGCCAATTTTTCGGATCGTTCGTATCTTCAGAATCCCAAGCATGTACAACTGAAACTACCTTTTGTCCCTTATTATCAAAACTATTACGCTTGTATTTATCTTTATAAAAATCAAATACCTTTGTTGCTAAGTAATGAGCACTTACTGCTTTTGGATCGTTAAATGTTGTTGAAGTACTAGTTGCTAATGTACCAGGATAATAGCTTTCTTCTTTAGTAATATCTTTGTAATTCACATCATAAGTTTCAATTCCTTGCCCTCTTGTATAATCAGCAAGTGCATATTTGCCATTACTTTGTTTAGAGATACCAAATGAACGATTAATACCTAAATCATCTTTTCCTGTTCCGGTTAATGATGTAAGACTGCTTTGTTTACTTTTCTTTAAAGCTCCAACTAGTTTGTCACTGGCTTTTAAGTTAGATTCTTGTACCATATTTTTTAACATATCACCATTTTGTGCATTTACTAAATAAGTACCAGAAACATAGTTTGGTGTGGCAGCTTCAAAGGTAACTTGGTATGCATTTTTAGCTTGTCCATTATTTTCATCAACAAAAATAACCTCTTTAATTTCTGGCTCAGTAATAAACTTGATATCGTTCCCGTACTTCGTATAAATAAATTGTTTTGCTTCATCTTTTGATAGATTAATAGATTTTTTCAATTCTTCTTGTTTTAAATTTTGCGCGCTATCACCTGAAACACTTTTAATAACACCATTATTATCTACGTGTGCAGTTAATTGATGGCCATATACTTCTTTTCCTTCGTATGTTTGCTGCATACGTACAAGTGTAGTTCCATCATACGAACCACGTTTTTGAAGGACTTTATAATCTACTCCTGCTTCTCCATTGACTTGTTTTTGGGACAGAGCTTGCTCTGTTTTCTCCTTAAGTGCATCCTTTACTACATTTTCTGGTGTCTTTTGTGACGGTTGTGTCAGTTCACCCGAACGGAACGATTCTTCCTGAATTTGAACTTGTAGTTGATCTGTTTCCTCTGCATGACCTACCCCATATGGTGCCACAGCTGTTAAAGCTAATCCTGTTGTTAATGCTACCTTAGTTAATGTCTTTTTGTTTTTCATTATTTCACCTCGTATAATTTTTGAAATAGAAAGCTTGTACAAAGTATACTGTCTATTTCTGTCGGAAAAAAGAGAAAATACACAATTCATGTAACATTATGCAAAATTACATAAATTGTGGTCAATATTATAAATAATGAACGGAACACATATGTACATTAATTTGAATAAAAGAGAGTCCTTATAGGCGCTCATCCAATTGGTTAGTTATTAATTATCTATATTCATTCTAATAAAAGTATACTTACCTCTAAATAACAACATAAAAACCCACTCTTAACTATTTTAAGAGTGGGTTTAATGCTATTAAAATAACAATTACTATAAGAAACCTTATAATTTATATTTTTTTAGTAATCCTACTAAGTTTTTTATAAAATTCACCTTTTGTCTTTGCATGATTAAACTCATTTGGATTAATATTTGCTTTTTGCGAGAGTGCTACAATCTCTTCTTTTGAAATTGAGTCTTTAGTATTTATAGATGCTATATTTGTGTATTTTCCGTCTTCCGTTTTTGGAATTTCTAAAATCCCTTTATTCACAAGATCAACTACAGCCTTATGCTCTGAAGAATGTAAATCTACACCAGTAATTTTCCAATTACGCATAACTTTTGGTGTGTATACACCGTTCTTTACCTCTTTTAAATATGTAATAGCAAGGTTACGGATGGTTCCACCTGTTTCTCCAAATGCATTCTCTTGTTTAGATGACCAAATTTGTTCAAACTTACGCCCCTCTAAAGCTCCCCCTTTTGCCTGAAGAGCCTCCATTCTATATGCATTCATTCCTAGCGTCATAACATCGCTCATTTTGATTGGTTTGTTTGTACGAATAGAGCGTAAATTTGTAATTCTGCTTCCATATGGTTTTGTTAAGTCAATTTCGTATTTTACCCCTCCAAAGAAATCGTTCGTACTGTATTTAGATGCACGGCGGGTTTTATCAAAGCTAACTGTTACATCTCCGGCACGAGATGAATTAAAATATCCTGCTGCCCATTCCATATAGTCTTTTAAATCTTTTCCAGTTATCTTGTAAACTGTAATTTCTCCCAAAGCATATTGATAATTATACGCAATATCTTTCTTCTTTATAGACCCTATATCCAAACGGGCAGAATCATTATCAATTTGATGGGCTACTACATCTGCTTTACTGTAGTAGAGCATGACTTCATGAAAGAAATCTGATAAAGGTGTTTCTTGAATCTGAACACTTGGAATACCCTTTATTTCATTTTCAGGAACAAGGTTTCTCCCCTTTAATTGAGCAACTACAACATTTGCATCTCCTCTTGCATACTCATGAAAAGGTGTTAATGTTTCTTCAAGTGCAGAATCAGATAATACTGTTGTTCCATCAGCATTTTTTACAGGTATAGCGGTAGCTGTTTTATCTTTTAAAACAAGCTTTCCATCTTGCTTTGTAAAAGTAAGGTCAATACGTGAAATATGCGTTCCATATTTATCTGGTTCTGTAATAATTACGCCATTTACAACTTCTTTTTTTACAAGTTTATGCATATGAGCCGCAAAGATAGCGCTTAGTTCCGGACAAGCATTCGCAATATCTTGAACACCAGTACCTGGGATTCCATTCTCATTTTCTAGTCCCATATGCATAACCCCTACCATTACATCTACTTTACCTTCTAATTCTTTAATTGCCTTTTTTGTCTCTTCTACTGGATTTTTCACTACTAAACCATCCAAATGATCTGTCCCTTTTTCAAAATCACTAATCATTGGTGTATTCATACCAATAATCCCGACTTTAATTCCACCTTTTTCAACAATCGTATATGCAGGAAGAAAACGCTCTCCATTTTCCTTATAAATATTTCCTGCTAACGTCTTTCCTTTATATTGCTCACTAACTTTTTTCAATGTATCTAATCCAAAGTTGAATTCATGATTTCCAAATGCCCAGGCGTCATATCCCATTGTATTCATCGCTACCATCATTGGCGATTGTGGCTTATCGTTGAATAATTCTACTGAGTTTCCTTGAATTGTATCCCCGGCATCTACTAATATGGTATTTGGATTTTCTTGACGGACCTTCTTTATAACCGTATAAAGCTGCGTCAAACTTCCACTCATATTTGCTCCATCAAGCGCATAATCCCAAGGCATAAATCTACCATGAATATCTGCAGTACCTAACAATGTAATGTTAACATCAGATTCCTCAGCCTTAGAAATAGCTGGTTTGACTGTTACTGCTGTTACAAGAAGCATAAGAATAATAAAATAGCATACATAGTTCTTCCATTTCATTTTTTGCATAATAACAATATTTCTCCCCTTTTTGTACTGGCATAAAGTTGCTTGAACTTTAAAATGTAACTTATTATTCGGAAAAATTCAACTACAAAAGATAATTTTGGAGGTGGTTTTACTGTGAAAATATAGAGAATAAAATGTATATTTCCCCTAACAGAATAGTATGTTATCGTTTTCTAACAAAACACTTCTGCCTCCAACGTGTGAAGAGCGTTAAACCAACGGTAGATGTATATGTATTTTCAAAATTTTGGACATATAACTCATTTTCGGATTTCATTGCCAATTTACTTCCTTCTATATGAAAATACTGAGATCACTTCCAAAAATAATAACCCCGCTCTTCATTTAAGACGGGGTTACACTTATACAGCAAATCGGATTCAGTTTTTTTCGAATGTTCGTTTCCTCTTCGGGAGTAAGATCTGCTAGTTTCGTATTTTCTTCTGCTTATTAGTTGCGTTCAACTACATTCATCATAATTTTAATCAGGATTTGAATTTTATCACTCGAACCCTTGATACTATCCCAAATCGCCCAATAAAAAGATAATGATTTTTACTTTTCAACTTCACAAAGCAATTTTATCTCTTTGATTTGTTCTATATGACGCTGTTCATGCAAATAGATCAGTTCTATCCACTGATCTAGAAGTAATTCTCCAAGAGCTGGATGCATCACTGATTTTTTCGCTAATATAGATTCATCTTCTATTGTACGCAGGAAACGCATCAATTCTTTTCTAGCGTTGTTTAACAAATCAATCATTTGCTGTACTTCAAATGTTTCTATACTTGGTTCAATCATTTCTGGAGCTATAAATTTTATCGATCTATCTAATACAATATCGTGAATTTCTTTACGCTCATTTTGGATACTATCCATCTTTTTTAATCCTGACGAAATAACTGTTATAACTCTCTCGTCTAATAAAACTAAGTGATGACAAACTTGTGCTATACTCCATTTATCCTGATCTGGTTTTCTATTAAATTGAGCATCACTTAACAAAGTAATTTCCTCAAATAATTGCTTTCTCGTTTCATCAAACTTGTCATTTACAAATGTATTCATGTGAATTCTCCTTTCATTAGAACCTACATACTTAGATTCCTACGTTAGAAATATTCTCTATAGAAAAAAGATTTTCCTTCACTACTATTTCAATCAAATCTTTTCTTGCTTTAATAGTTTCTCTAATTCACGACGAAATATATGCGTTTTCTCAACATCCTTGAGGTTTTCATGTGCTACAGCTACACCATAATATTTTCCACTGAATCCTTTCGATACAACTACGTAAAACGTTCCTAATTATCAATCTAGCATTAAGTAAATGTAAAAAATCACCCTATTTATTCATTTTTCATGCGTATGTATGTACATTTGTTAATTTATTCGATATATTATGGGTATTGAATGATTACGAAAAGATAATAGGTCGCTCGTGTAACACCTTATATTTTTATATCCGTGAAAACTGCAAAATGTATGAAATTCCATTTGTCAAATGAATTTAATGCGGAAGGAGGTTTGTGGTTACTTCATCGGGATATAATAATCAGTTTTGAACTGATAAAAATATAGGAGGCGACATAATGTTTCGTACGATTTCAAATTTCATGAGAGTAGCTGAGATAAGAAACAAAATTCTTTTTACACTAGCGATGCTAATTGTTTTTCGAATTGGCACGTTTATTCCAGTTCCTCATACTAACGCAGAGGTATTAAAGGTACAAGATCAAGCCAACGTTTTAGGTATGCTAAACGTATTTGGTGGAGGAGCATTGCAACACTTCTCGATCTTCGCTGTAGGTATTACACCATATATTACAGCTTCCATCATAGTACAATTACTACAAATGGACGTTATACCTAAATTTTCGGAATGGGCAAAGCAAGGTGAAATGGGCCGTAAGAAGTCAGCTCAATTTACTCGATACTTTACAATCATTCTTGCATTCATACAATCCATTGGGATGTCTTATGGTTTTAATAATATAGCAGGTGGGCAATTAATAACAGATCAAAGCTGGACTACATACTTATTTATTGCGACAGTTTTAACTGCAGGTACTGCATTTTTACTTTGGTTAGGTGAACAAATTACCGCTAATGGTGTTGGTAATGGGATTTCAATGATTATCTTCGCAGGTCTTGTTGCGGCAATTCCGAATGTTGCTAATCAAATTTACTTGCAACAATTTCAAAATGCAGGCGATCAATTATTCATGCACATAATAAAAATGGTTTTAATTGGACTTGTAATTTTAGCGATAGTTGTTGGTGTCATTTACATTCAACAAGCTGTTCGTAAAATACCGATTCAATACGCAAAAGCTGTATCAGGAAACAATCCATATCAAGGAGCAAAAAACACTCATTTACCTCTAAAAGTAAATAGTGCTGGTGTAATTCCAGTAATCTTTGCTTCAGCCTTTTTAATGACGCCGCGTACAATTGCGCAGCTCTTCCCTGATTCAGGCGTATCCAAATGGTTAGTCGCAAATCTTGATTTTGCACATCCAATTGGAATGACGCTTTATGTCGGTCTTATCGTTGCTTTCACATACTTCTACGCATTTATTCAAGTAAATCCTGAACAAATGGCTGAGAATTTGAAAAAGCAAAACGGTTATGTTCCTGGTATTCGTCCTGGTAAAGCGACAGAGCAATATGTAACCAAAATTTTATACCGTTTAACATTTATCGGTGCAATTTTCTTAGGTGCAATTTCAATATTACCACTCGTATTTACGAAAATTGCTACGTTACCACCTTCTGCTCAAATTGGTGGTACAAGCTTACTTATTATCGTCGGTGTAGCACTAGAAACGATGAAGACGTTAGAAAGTCAACTTGTGAAACGTCATTACAAAGGGTTTATTAAAAAAGTGAATTAATTATAAAAACACAGTTGGTTATTTTCCCAGCTGTGTTTTTGATTTTACTAGCCCGGTAATATACAGGGCCGTTACATTATCCAACTACATTTCCTTCTCTAATAACCGTCCTTGTTTGAAATAAGTCCGTAGTGTTGAACGATTGGCCAAAAATACACCTATCAATATGAAACAAGCACCTATACCCATTGCAGGATTTAATGGTTCTCCTAATACAATATATCCTACAATAATTGCTATTAATGGTGATACATATAACCACGTCGATGGGAATACAGGATTTGTTTTTGATAAAAGCCAGTAATATAATCCGTGCCCACCAATTGATCCGATAAATATGAGGTATAAAATAGGCCACTGTACGCTCCATGAGGTTAATACAGTTACATTCGGCTGCTCTACTATGAATGATACGATTAGTAGCAAAATCCCTCCATAAAACATTTGAATACCATTAATAAGAAATGGTGATACACTTCGTAAATCCGAAAGTATTTCTTTTGAGCGAATAGAACCTATTCCGTAAAATAACTCCCCTACTACTAAAATAATACAAGCAATACTCCATATGAAACTTACTTCTTGATGCATTCCTGGTAAAGAAACAAAAACAACACCTATTAACGCAATAATTAAAGCGAAAAATTGCTCCTTTTGCAATTTTTTCTTATTTCTTCTTGCTTGTAATAATAAAATCATCATAGGACCTGTTGCAGAAAGTACAGCAGCTAACCCAGAAGAAATATATTGTTCAGCCCAGTACAAAGATGCGAATGTCATGAACGTTAAACAAAAGCCAGCATACATAATACGTTTTGAAAATACATGCGGCATAATTTCTTTTCGCTTCAACTTAAATATAAACATCAAGATTACTCCTGCTAAAAAGAAACGAATTCCTGCTGAAAATAATGGAGGCGCTCCTGCTTCAATTCCGATTTTAATCGTTAAAAATGTTGTGCCGAAAATAATACATACTAAAATATAATTGAAAATGACCATTTTTCTTCCTCCTTTTTACTCTTAACATGAGTATAGAGGGTTTCGTGTATAACAGTGTATCTATGCTTATAACAGTTACATCAAATTGTAGTTGATTCTCTTTATTTTTTTCGCTTTAATTAAATAAAAAAGAAACAAGGTGAAGCCATGAAGATTGTAATACGGAAAGAATCCAACATACCGTATTATCAACAAATATATATGCAAATTGTTGAAAGAGTACAAAGTGGCATGCTTTCATATGGTGACTCCCTTCCATCATTACGTTGTATGGCCGAAGATTTACAAATTAGCTTATTGACTGTTCGTAAGGCGTATAAGCAGCTAGAAACGAAAGGATATATACGCATCGAGCAAGGAAAAGGCGCTTATATATATAAACGTGTAAAGAAAGAGTTCAAAACTATTCCTTATAAATGGCAACAAACGAAAACTATTAATGTTATGCGTTCTCAATATGCAATGAATCAACACCGAAAATATTATGAGTTTTCACAAGCGATTTTATATCCACGTCTATTACCAAATCCATTTCTAGCAGACGAAATGCACAAATTGCTGGATAAAAATCCGATGTTACTAGCAACTTATGGACCTATTCAAGGCGATTATGAACTTCGAGTTGAAATAGTTAATTATCTAAAAGAACATCAGAAATTAGTGACAGACCCCTCTCAATTATTAATTACAAGTGGTGCCCAGCAAGGAATTGATTTGATCGCTCAAACATTATTAAAACCTGGAGATATAGTATTAGTAGAAAGCCCTTGTTATGGCGCAGCACTTGATGTTTTTCTCAACAAAGGAGTGCAGATTATACCTATTAGTCTTGATAAAAACGGCATTCGCTCAGACTTAATAGATGACCTTTGTCAAAGAAAGAATCCTGTTTTGTTATATGTGAATCCTACTTTTCAAAACCCAACAGGTACAGTAATGAGTAAAGAACGGAGATTGGAACTTATAGAACTAGCGGAGTTATATGAGTTTTTTATAATTGAAGATGATTCTTTCGGAGAAATATATTTTGAGGATGCTATAGTTCCTCCTCCAATCAAAAGTTTTGATACGAATGGTCATGTAATATATTTAAAAGGTTTTAGTAAAACGTTAGCACCTGGACTACGTATCGCTGCACTTATAGCCGATGGGCCTATTTTTGAATGGTTATATGCTGTGAAGGGTTCGATGGATATCGGTAGCCCGTTATTAACGCAAAAAGCACTACTTCCTTTCTTACGTGCAGAACGTATGAAAAATCATTTAGAAAAATTACGCACCGCTTTACAAATTAGACGCGATTTAACAATCGCTATATTATCGCCACTAAAAGAAATACACTTTAAAATACCAAATGGCGGCTTTAATTTATGGATTACACTTCCTAATACAATTGATCCTTTTAACTTATTACAAAAAGCAAATGAAGCAGATGTCTCTTTTTTACCTGGAACAGCTTGTCTATTAAATAACGATACAAATAATAACCAATTAAGAATTAGCTATTCCATGTTAAATGAAAAAGATATGGCGATTGGATTAGAGAAATTACATGATACAATACGAAACTTTAATTTTTAAAAGTATGTTCACTAGCCCATCAAACTAAGAAAAGCTAATACCCCAAAATAAAAGTACTTTGGGGTATTATAAAATTATGGAGTACTCCAATTTATCTTTATTCACTACAAGTCAATATACAGCGGCTATCATCATTCCACTTTAATTACAATCTTACCTCTAACATGTTGCCCTTCACTCAAAATATGAGCTTCTTTAACCCCTTCTTCATTAAGTGACACAACTTTACTTATGATCGGTTTGATTTTTCCATGTACAATTAAATTTGATAACTCTTCTAATTGTTTTCCACTTGGTTTTAGCCATAAAAATCCTGATTTTATCCCTTTCACTTTATAATTTGGTTCATGAACAATCGAAACTAGAACACCGCCAGGTTTAATAATTTGAAAACTTTTTTCTTGTACTTCGCCACCGATTGTATCTAATACAATATCAAAATCTGATAGTAGCTCTTCAAATTTATCTTTTTTATAATCAATAACGAGATCCGCTCCTAAATCCTTTAAAAATTCTTCATTTTTACCACTTGCAGTAGTTGCAACAAAAGCTCCAAATGATTTTGCAATTTGGATTGCCAAACTTCCGACACCACCAGCTCCAGCGTGAATAAATACTCGGTCATTTTCTTTTATTTTTGCGTAATCTACAAGACTTTGCCAAGCAGTAAGTCCTGCGAGTGGAATAGAAGCTGCCTCTTCAAAACTTAGGTTAGTAGGCATATAAGTTACTAAATCTGATTTTACCGCAATGAATTCAGCATAAGATCCCTTCCCTATATTTTCAGGTTTCGTAAACACTTTATCTCCTATTTTGAAACCTTCTACCTCTTCTCCAACCTCTTCGATAACTCCAGCTACATCTAACCCTAAAGTAATTGGAAATGAAAATTGCAATTGTTGTTGTAAGTCTCCTTTTCTAGTTTTCCAATCAACTGGATTAACAGATGTTGCGAGAATGCGTATTAATACCTCGTTATATGTAACAACTGGTTTTAAAATTTGTCTTTCTTTTAGTTCTTCAACACTACCATATTGATCAATAACAATTGCTTTCATTTCCTCTCCTCCTTGCTGTTTATTTTAATAACTTACAATTATTTTTCAAAATTTTTTGCTTTGAATGACAATAAACATGTTTAGAGGTGGTATTTATGCTACGCTATTAATTAATGTGAGTTCCAAATTCAATTTTGTGTACATCTTAGAATCATACAGAGTTTTATTTTCTATGTTTGTAATTAAATCCAAAAGAAATGGAGATAACACTATGACCGAAAAGATGATTAAAACAAACGGGACTGATATTTGTACAGAAAGCTTTGGAAATCCTAATAATCCAGCAATTTTATTAATTATGGGAGCTACGTGTTCAATGGTTTATTGGGATGAAGAATTTTGTGAACAGTTAGCTAACACAGGGAAATTTGTCATTCGCTTTGATAACCGTGATGTAGGACGCTCTGTTACATACGAACCTGGAACTTCCAATTATACGGTAACAACTATGTCTGAAGATGCAATTGGGGTGCTGGATGCCTATCATATTGATAAAGCGCACTTATTTGGTATGTCATTAGGTGGCATGATTGCTCAAATTGCCGCTGTAAAACATCCTGAAAGAATTTTAACGTTAACTTTACTAGCAACAAGTGTTATAGGCTCAGATAACAACACTCGCGATTTACCTCCGATGGATGAAAGAATTTTAATACATCACGCAAATGGTGCAAATTTAGATTGGTCAAATCAAAACGCTGTGACAGAGTATTTAGTTACAGGCTCTCGTCTATTGTGCGGCTCAAAACGTTCATTTGATGAAAACAGAGTTTATACACAAGTAAAACTCGAAATAGAAAGGGCTAACAATCTATTAAGTATGTTTAATCACGCTTTACTTCAAGGTGATGATGCTTATGAAGGTGTACTTAGCTCCATACAAGCACCCACATTAGTAATTCACGGAACTGACGATACAGCACTACCATTTGAACATGGTCTCGCACTTATTGATGAAATTCCAAACTCAGCACTTTTAACTCTTGAAGGAGCAGGACATGAGAATCATCCTGATGACTGGAAAAACATTATTCAAGCAGTAACAGAACATACATCTAAAATATAGATAAATAATAAATAGAAGGGGCACAAATTTGTATTGTGCCCCTTCTATTTATTGGACTAGTGGTACACTAACAAAAACCCATCACTGTATCCATATGTATAGTGATGGGTTTACATATATTTTTCTATGTTTAAAAAAATGGACAATCTAATTGATCAACAGATTCCCATGATTTTTTTTTTACACTTTCGGTGGATTTATTCGCTTCTAGTGGTACGTTTTTAAAAGGATTTACTTCGACTTTTAATAAGGATGAGGGCTCCATATATAATGAGAAAACATGGCTACTTGGTAAAGTTTTTGACACATCAATATCTCCTACTTGTTTAAATAATTGCTGTGCTGCAAAGAAAAAGAAATTAGTTGGGTTTGATTGTTTATTAAGCCATGCAAGCATTTCAGGTGATACTGATTTATGAATATTGATTTTCACTCGATCACCACGTTTATATCGCCTAGATCGCATGTTTCCACCAACTAACTTATCGTTAAGTTTGTAAACCCTAACTCTTTTTGTTTATGCTCTCTATATTTTGGCGAACAAGTGTAGACTAATAATCCTCTTGCATTTGTAAATAGTGGATTATCTACAAAGATAACATTTGTTAAACGCCCTTTTTGTTTTAAAATCATTTTCAAGCTATTTTTAATGATAACTGCGCCCCCACCATAAATAAACACGTATGGATCGTCTTTCATATCATCAATTTTATTAATAATATCAGTTGCGACGCGCGCAGCTAAACCTAATAGTGCTGGTTGTGATTCCTCAACTAATAATGCATTCCTAGGATGTTTATCATTTAAATAAATTTGATTGAATTCTGTAATACTATCAATCGTTTTTGTTGGATACTTCCGGTTCCATCTCGTAATAATTTGTAGTAACGTTTCTTTTACACCGTACGATAATCCTTTACTTAATTGCGGACGGAAATTTACCCCTAACGAAACAACTTCTTCTGTTGTCCCCGCACCAATATCAAAAGACAATAAAGTTTTATCAACAAAATCAATTTCTGAAACTTGATTTTGTTCACATTCTATTTTATGTTTCACAACATTTCCTTCTTCATCATATACAATGCCCCACGTCCCAGAAGCGCCCTCAGGCAGGCATTTACAAAACTCAATAGAAACATTAATAGTAACATCACGACCGTTCGGATAATGGAAAACAACCTTGTGATTTCCCATATAACGTTTTGCATTTTCGGCAGCTATTTCTTGTGTAATAAGCTGCATAGGAAGAGCGACAGATAAATCATATCGAATGTTAATATGACTAGAAGTTGGACTTTGACGCATAGCACTTACTGCTAAACCCGATAGTATTGTAATAACCATTAGCTCATCCGTCGACTTATTCGATTTCTTCTCCACTTCAGTACCTTTTAATTGATCTTGAATCACTTTTTCTCCAACGATGTACCGTACATTATTTAACATTAGCGATGGAGAACTAATGGTCACATCGATATGATTTTCTAATTCAGATAATGACACATCTCCCTCATCTAACAATCCTGTAGGCTCACCTATATATAAAGAATAAATACTCGGAATAAAAATAGGGTCTTGCCCTTTCACCATTAACTTCAAACCGTTATTTCCTGCATCTGCACCAGCTTTTAAAAGTATAGACATAACTACCCCCTAAATTAATCTGACATCCCTTCCAAATATATGCGAGCCTATTCTTTTACATTCAAATGTAATGTAATTTTTTATTTATCATTAAAACAAAATACTATATACATTTGCCTTGCTTGTAAAAAGTATTTGACATGAACCTTTTCCAATTTTATACTATAAATGTAAAAAATTTTTTACAATCGTGGGGGTGTTGTTCTAATATGAATCGTAAAAAATTCATTTTAATAACAATTGTTTTATCATTAGTCGGAGTACTTATACACGGAGCTTATAAATACATCAATGGAGGTGTAATTTTAGGTGGAACAATTTTTACAAGCGCTTTAATACTTAGCTACCTCATCAATCATATTACATGGGGAGATCCCCACGGTGTATCAGAAGAAAGTCAGGATGAAATGGGACAGCAAATTACATATAAAAGCTTTAAAATTGCGTATTTTGTACTTGTAGTTGTATTGTTCCTTCTATTACTCTTCTCGGAAGGTTTTTCTATGGGTTCCAATTTAGATGGAGTTAAAAACCTACCACTGTTTATCGCACTTTGTTCTTCATTCTTTATTTATCCTATTGTCGAACTCATAGTTGCAAAACAATATAAATAAAAGATGAGGTTTTCTATATATAGAAAACCTCATCTTTTTATATTTACATACCCTCTACAATTGCTTTTAATTTATTAACAGTTCGCCAATTCCTTACTGTAGCTGGTGTATGTAACTTCTGAAATTGGTTCATTAATTTAGAATTCCGAATGCTATTTTTGAAATACAAATATACAACCTTCTCATCTATATAGCAATCTTCAAGTTCACTTTTGTACATAAGTAACTGCTTCCTCTCATCTTCAGAAAATGGATGAGCCAAAAAGGCAACGTGTATACTTTCTCCTTCTAACAAAGCATCCGCCTTATAAGGGGAATATTTTATAGTGTTTATTAATTCTTCATTTGTTTTTAGGATGACTTGAACATCAAAATTAAATTCCCTTTTAATTTCAAATTCAATTTTTACTTTTAGAGCGTTTATATCTTCCTCAGATTCAAACACGATATTACCGCTTTGAATATATGTTTTCACTTGTTTTAATCCTATTGATTCAAACAATCGTTTTAAATCTGCCATTTTGATTATTTTATGTCCACCTACATTGATTCCCCTTAGTAACGCAATATAAATTGTCATATCATTACTCCTCGCATATTCATTGACCTTTCAACTATATATGTTGAAACCTTTATCTTTTTTGGATACCTACTTTCGTTTTTACTAACATAACACAAAATAAAAAAAACTTACTACATGAATGTTCAAGAGTAAGTTTTCTATCCCGTTATTTTATTATAGGTAAATGCATTATTATTTGTTGACCAATCGATCCCATTCTTCTAAAGCCTCTATCTTCGAAGCCAACTTTTTCATATAACTTTTGTGCTGGCATATTTTTTTCATTTACAGCAAGTACAACTTCATTTTTTATTGGAAAATAACGTTTTACAAAACCTTGTAATAATGCCAATGATTTTTTAGCGTATCCTCTTTTTTGTTTATTATAATTTATAGAAAATGATGTTAAAAGTAAAGCATCTTCATTCTCTGTGAACTCTTGTACTCTTTCGCCTGTTTGTAATGCGAAAAGACCAACAGGTACCCCGTTATAATCTAAAATAACAATTACATTTTTTGTGCGATCGCTTTTTGCTTTTTTCAATAATTCGCCTGGATCTGATGTGAATTGAACTTGTTCACTTGGTAAAGTAAATGATTGTATAATTTCTTTATACGTCTCCTTATACGGAACTAATTGTATTTCCCCAGTATGTATGTTCATGCTATACTCTCCCATTTTTATCAAATTAACTTAAACCTTGCTGTGATTTAGAATGCACTTTTCCATCCAAAAATGTAATTTCAACAAATGAATTTGGATTATTCCCCTTCCAAGCAAAAATTTGTTTAATTTGTGTAGAATGTTCTACCCCTTCTTCTATAAGTAAATTCCCTTCAAAACCGATTAAATCTTTCACTTCTGTATAAGTCATTCCTTCATCTATTTTTGAGAAATGATTTATATTGATAAATTCTTTCTTCTGACTTTCCATCACAGTAGAAGAAGTCGCTGTTTGCTTTTTCACTTCTTTCTTTTGTTCACACGCTGTCATACTGAAACTTAGGCAGAAACCACATAAAATAAATGCACTTTTTTTCATCATAACAGTTGTCCCTCCCACAATAATTAAACCATATATTCCCTTAAAAATAAACTGAATATTTAATATTATATTTAAAAAGCCTCGTACAATTTAGTACGAGGCTCATTTTACTTATTCAAATGATTATTAGATTGGTCATTCTGTTCTTTTCTTAGTTCTTGTTCTTCATCTTTTGGTAATTGCTTGTCATTATCTTTAATTGGATTCGTTTCTCTATTTTCAATCATATCATTCGGAACTTGTGGCATCACGCGGCCAACAATTGCTGCTAATTCATCCAGTATACCTTCGCCAGTTTTCCCTTTTTTAATTTGCTTTCCAATTTGTTTCAGCCGTTCATACGTATCAACATCAGCTACAACGACTGCATTCGCACCATCCGGATCGTTTTTTAAACTTTCTGCAACAGAGTACTTAATTGACTCAACACGAGTTCGGTCTAGTTTCGCTTTTACATCAATACCTACAATAGCATATTTTCCAACAACTACTGCTGTTGCATCATTCACACCTGGCACACTTGCCGCTAAAGATGCTAAATGATCCGCTGCTTTTTCATTTGGCTTATTTGATTTGTTTGTATAATTAACATTTTTCATTGAGACATTTTTTTGTTCTGGCTTTTCATTTGGATTGTCTTTTTTTCCAATACTGCATCCAGTTATAAAAAAGCAAAGCATCAACACATATATTAGAATTTTCATTCTTTTCACCACTTTACTATTAAGGTTTAATCATAAATTTTTTCAACAGCTTGCATTTTTTTCACTTTTTCTTCTGCTCCGCTATTCGCATTGATGAAAATTTGATACGTATCTTTCCCTAACGTTCCAACAAATTCATAGCAAAGTACTTCATTATGCAAATCATTTACTACGACTGCTTTTCGCTCTTCCATCACTTTCACATCAGGGTTAATTTTCTTCCTTGCTTCTGCTGCAGTTAGCTTGGCAGACGGAATTGTTCGTTTTTGATGTGATGCTAAATATTCTTTTGCAGAAAATCCAACGATAGATCCGTCGTCTAAAGCAATTTTCATTTGGATTGCTTCTGGATAGATCCGTACGCCATTCTCATTTACTACATAAGTAAACACGCCGATAGTATCATATTGGGAACTATCATAAAGCTCCATATTATTAAACTTATGATCCTTTAAAAACGTCAATCCTTTACTTCCTGCATCGTTTAAACTAATTTTCTGTTCTTTAATTTCTCGATTATTCATTACCCAAATTGGATATCCGCCTTTTCCGGTAATATCCATGTAAAACTCATTATTCGTTGCAGAGTCTTTAATCTTCACACTATAGAATGATTCTTTCGCACCTTTTCCACTTTTCTCTACATCGACTTTTTCATTTCCTTTTAAATTTAAAAATGATTTTGCGATTTTTGCTGCTTCATCTTTAGAAATTGCCTTTCCTTCTGCTTCAAATCCACCTTTTTTATTTTTTTGTGCACTTGTAAAGGTCGGTCCGAAGTTTGTAGAAGAGTATGATGTTACGTTTTTCTCTACAGTTTTTAATCCATCAATAATTGTGTTATCTGCTGGATCGCGATTTGATGCAAGTGCCATTTCAACATCCATCCAGCGTAAATTATTTTTCAAAACAAGATGTTGTACTTTCCTTAGTTCATCTTGTATATTTCCCGCATTTGAATATAAGGTTTGCAACGTTTTATATTCTTGTTCATTTAACGGCTCTTTTTCTAAATCACGAATGGCTGCACGGTAACTAAAATCACCGATATTTGCTAAAAACTCTTCCGTTTTATTAAACGGCATTAATGTTAACGGGAGTTGTCCTACATCTGAACGAGCTTCAGATGTTAAACGCCATACATCTGCTAATGCAGGTGATAAAGATGAGCGTGAATTCATCGCAAGTGTTGTACCAATTTTATCGTGTAATAAATCAACTTCGTATGCTAAATCATGGAATGCTCGTTGATAACTATTTTCCGCTCGAATTAAAACCGCATTTTTCTCTTGGTGCTCTTTATAGCCCCAATATCCTGTTCCAACTACACCAACTGTTAATAATACAATGATAATACCTCTTAACATTGTCCCACCTCCGCTCTATTTACAGAAAATATGTTTACCAATTTTTTTAATTTGTGGACGAGTCCAAATCCATTTACTTGTCGCAGTATCTGGGTTGAAATAATATAAAGCATTTCCTGTTGGATCCCATCCGTTTATCGCATCTAAAACCGCTTTTTTTGCTGTTTCATTTGGCGTTAAATATATTTGTCCATCGGCTACCGCTGTAAATGCTCTAGGCTCAAAGATTACACCTGAAACAGTATTGGGGAATGACGCACTTGTAACACGATTTAAAATAACAGCAGCTACTGCAACTTGTCCTAAATACGGTTCACCACGTGATTCCCCGTATACTGCATTTGCCATAAGCTGAATATCATTTTGAGAATAACCGTTCGGAACATTTGTCCCTTTATTTTGAGGTGGTTTATTCTCTTGTGCAGAGCCACCACTATTTCCTTTATTCGTTGTCGTCCCTTTATTAGCAGTTGACTTGTCATACTTCGTTGCCTTCACGAGCATTTGCTTCGTTTTAGCTCCAGCTAAACCATCAACGGGTAATCCGAATTTCTCTTGAAAATTCCGAAGTGCCCAGTATGTACCCCATCCGAAAACACCATCCACTTTTCCCGTATAAAACCCGTTATATTTCAAACGAGATTGCAGTTCAATGACATCTTCGCCAGATGCTCCTCTTTGAATGACTTGATTAGAAAAAGCTTCTACATTCTTTAGTTGTATACTACTGACCATTAAAGACAGTCCTATGAACGCAAGTAAAACTGCTATTTTAAAAATAGCTTTTTGGCGCATAATTTTCCCTCCTTAATTACAAAAATGATTTCTTGGTTATGTTTTGTAAAAGCCTCGCTTTTATGTAAAGAAGACAAAAAAATCCAAACTTATATCGTTGAAAGAATATGTAAACAATATACAAAAAGGAGAAAAGGAGTTCATTATGAAGCAATTGTTAAAGCGTATCGCATTCGTCATTCTTTTATTAACAACATGTTTAAATATATATACCGGGTCATCGATTGTTCATGCACAACCACCTTACGCAAAATGGGGTAAACTTGCTGTAGAAAAGACGAAAGAACAATATCCGAAAGCAGAGATTGTTGATTATCTTCATATAGGTAGAAAACCAAAAACGGTTCAAATAACTGTTGAAAAGTTTAAATTGTGGCTACGTGAAGATGGAAAAGAATATGGTGTTTTTGTTGATGTAGAATTTGAAACGAAGACAGAGAAATTTATAAAGTTGTCGTTTCAGAAGACGAGTAGATAAAATGAAACCCCACTGTTAAAAACGGAAACAGTGGGGCTCCTTGCATTTCTAAAATTCTTTCCTAAAGTTTCGATTCCCTAAAAATCTTACCAATATACAAATAGCGCCAATTACAACCGCTATCCCTATACTGTATAAAAGTACTTTACCATACCCACCTATTCTTGGATCTAAAAACGGATATGGATACCAATTCACGATTGGGCCACGTATTAAGCTATATACAACGTAAAAAAACGGGAATAAGAGCCAACTTGCAGATTGTTTCCAAGTGATTTTCTTAATAGGTGGATTTAAAATCCAATCTAAAAGCATTGCAATCGGCATGATATAATGTAGCACTGTATTTACCCATGGTATTGCCGTTTGAAGTGACTCTTCTAATCCTCTTAATAGCAAAAAATAAATGAGTCCTGTCGTAAGTATGTATACCGTTGCCGCACCTCGAAGTATACTAAATTGCTCTGAGCGACCAAATGTAGCTGTTCCGATACTGCTTAAAAGGAGAATACATACAACTAAAATGTTACTTTCAATCGTAAAGAAACTAAAAAAATTAACTGGATTGAACGGTTTCAATTGTGCCCTGATTATGAATTGCGTAATAATGGCACTACATGCTAGAAGACTTAAACATAGTCTAAATAAAGATAAAGTTTTTTCATCCCTCATACATTCCCTCCTTTTCTTATATATAATTGGAATTTCCCTGTACATGCTCAATAAATAATTTTAATGGAACGAGCCCACGTTTTGGCATATGACTACTTATAATAGCTACTACTTCTAACTGAGGAATGATAACGATGTATTGTCCGCCGTACCCCATAGCGAAATATATATAATACGGTATGTGAAATCTTTCATTATGTAATACCCACCAGTGATATCCATATGCGCCGACATGTTCATATGTTTCAAATTGCGCCCTACTTGACTCTTCTAACCATTTCGCTGATACAATTTCTTTCTCATTCCAATATCCATTTTGCAAACATAATTTTCCTAATTTTAATAAATCGGTAGATTTCATTTTCATACCGAAGCCGCCGACATATATACCTTGCGGATCTTGTTGCCACTCATATTCGCTAATTTCTAATGGCTCAAATAAATATCTTTTCGCAAACTGCTCTGTCGACATCCCAGTAGCTTCTTGAATAATATAGCTAAGTAAATGTGAAGAACCTGAATTATAATTCATTTTTGTAGCAGGTTCTTCAATTATTGGCTTTTCTAATATGTACTGTACCCAGTTCTCTGATTCTACAAAGTCATTTGGGAATACTACTCCATTCCCAAACTCTTTCCAATCCTCACCAGTAGTCATTGTTAATAAGTGATACAGCGTTAAATCATGTTTTTCCCCAGGTACATTTTCAATCCACTCTGTAATCGGTGTATGTATATCATTTATATAGCCCTTATCAATTGCAATACCAATTAATAAAGATACGATACTTTTTGTAATCGAATTTATTTTATATAAGTTATTTGCACATTCGGGTGTTTTATAATACTCAGTTGTTAATTCCCCTTTTTGATAAATAAGAAATGTATTCACTTTTTTTTTTTCAAATTTATTTTGTAGTTGCTTAAAATCCAAAAATCTTACCTCCATTAAAATAGTTACTTCATTTATTATATCTTGTTCCTTTTATTAAAACATAATTGTGCTCAAATAAAAAAATAAGCTTATCAGCCATAATTAGCTGACAAGCTTATTCCTATAATTTCGTACGAACATTCCAAAGTTCAGGGAAGAACTGTTGATCAAGTACTCGTTTTAAATAAGATACACCTGAAGATCCGCCAGTTCCCATTTTATTTCCGATAATGCGTTCTACCGTTTTCATATGACGGAAACGCCATTGTTGTAGCCAATCTTCGATATCAATTAATTTTTCAGCAAGCTGATATAAATCCCAATATTTCTTCACGTCCGCATACACTTCTATCCAAGCCGCTTCTACAGTTGCATCTTCTTCGTAAGGCTGCGTAATATCACGATTTAACACATCTTTATGAATTGGGAAGCCTTCTTTAACAAGCGCCTGTATCGCAACATCATACAAACTTGGTGCGTGTAGCGCTTTATGAAGACGAGCGTGTAATTCTGGATCTTTTTCATAAATCTTTAATGCATGTGGTGTTTTATAACCAAGTGCGTACTCAATCATTCGATATTGATACGATTGAAAGCCTGAAGCTTGACCGAGTGAATCACGGAATTCAATATACTCAGATGGCGTTAATGTCGCAAGAATATCCCAAGATTGAATAATTTGCGATTGAATTTTTGATACACGTGCTAACATTTTAAATGCCGGTGCTAATTTATCGTTTTTAATCGATTCAATTGCTGCATTTAGTTCATGTAAAATAAGCTTCATCCAAAGCTCACTAGCTTGGTGAATAACGATAAATAACATTTCATCATGATGGTCTGATAATCTCTTTTGAGAAGATAGTAAACTATCTAATTGTAAATACTCACCATACGTCATATTTTCCTTAAAATCCGTGTGAATCCCTTTTTCCATAATTACCTTTTCGTTTTCTTTCATATTAGTCAAACACCCCTTTTATATGTTTCTACTTATATTGGTCTAATGACAGCTCGAACTGGACTTCCATCTGCATCTGTTAACGCAAGTGGTAATGCAATTAATTCGTAATCGCCGTCTGCTACATGATCTAGTACGACATTTTCTAAAATGTGAATTCCATATTTAAACAATTGATGATGTGCTGCTAGTTCTTTATCATCTAACGGATCAACTGATGGTACATCCACTCCGATTAAACGAATTCCCTTATCAGAAAGAAACGGTGCAATATCAGCACGTAAATGCGGGATCACATCTGGGAATTCTTCTGCTTTACCATGTGAAGATGTACGTAATAATAGTCGTTCTACACCTTCTAAATGAAAACTTTCTAATTCTTTTTTTCCGATGCTTTCAAGGTTAGAAACGTCAATGATTCGCGTAGGTCCGACATAAACTTGAACATCTAAATCTATTACTTTCTTTCCGTCATTATCAAAATGAAAAGGCGCATCAATATGAGTACCTGTATGAATACTCATCGTTAACTTTCCGACGTTCACTGAACCGCTCTCTTCTTTTGACCATGAAACTTCATACGAGAACGGTGTATCTCCTGGCCAAGTTGCAATATCATTATTTAATGGCTGTGAAATATCAATCCACTTTGATGTTTTCATTCTTATGCCACAACCTCTCGTTTATTTTCAAATTGTTTATACTCTTCCTCTTTCATAACTTTCTTTAAAATTTGAACAGACTTCCATACTTCTTCATACGTATTGTATAAAGCTACTGGCGCAAGTCTTATCCCATTTGGTGCTCTGAAATCTGGAATTACTCCATTTGCCTTTAGTGCTTTACAGATACGCGTTGCTTCCGCATGCTCTAAATAAATATGTCCACCTCGTTTTTCATCCTCTAACGGGTTTCCAATTGTAAATCCTAAATCTTTTAATTCATGATCAATTAAATCCAGCATGTATCTCGTAATATGTAAAGATTTCTTACGTAAACGTTCCATACCAGCATCTTTGAAAATTTCAAGAGAACCAATTAATGGTGCTGTACTTAATACGTGAGGTGTACCAATTTGATAAGCACCTGCATGATCAGCAGCTGTTAATGTATGCTCCATATCAAACTGTTTATCTTTTCTAGAACTAAACCATCCAGACAATCCTGGGAGTCTATTAAAATGTTTACTATTTACATAAAGGCCTGCAACACCACCCGGACCTGCATTTAAATATTTATAATTGCACCATACAGCGAAATCAACATCCCACTCTTTAAAATGATGTGGAATAGAACCAATTGAATGACATAAATCAAATCCGATATGAATGCCGCGTTTATGAGCTTCCGCTGTTAAACGTTTCATATCAAGAATTTGACCACTTCTATATAAAACTGAAGGTAATAAAATTAAAGCGATATCATCTTCCATTGCCTGAATAATATCTTCTTCAGAAAGTGTTCGACCATCTTGGCTTTTCACTCTTACTAAATGCTCATCTGGCTCTAAGCCTTTTAAACGAATTTGACTTTGAAGTGCATAAATATCTGACGGGAAAGTTAATTCATCCGCAAGAATTTTTGTACGTATTCCTTTCGGCTCATAAAACGTCGCAATAACTTGGTGTATATTCGCAGTCGTGGAACCGGTTACAATAGTTTCTTCTGGTAAAGCTCCAATAAGAGGTGCCGTCAGTTCACCTAATTTCTCCGAAAGGAAAAACCATGGATGTTCGCCTTCTGTCCAGCCATCGATGCCATACTCTTTCCATGAATCTAGTAAAGTAAGTAACGATTTTTCTGCTCTTTTCGAAAGTAGTCCTAATGAGTTTCCATCTAAATATATAGTTCCTTCTTTTTTATAGAATTCAGTTTGAAAATCTTTCAGTTCATCATGTTTATCACACTCAAGCGCATACTCATAAGTTGGTTGAAATGGTTCTTTATACATGGTGTCACCTTCTCTTAATTTTCTTTTTATTCTAACTAATTGAAATATATCACCTTAGTTGATATAACGTCAATGATATTATGTCAGTTGACTTTACATACTATCTTCTTTTACAATACAATTATATTTTCAGATATTTCAGTATAAAGAGGTGATTCTTTGAAAAACACTACTCTTTCAACAAGAAAACACCGCTCCTTAGAAACAAAAAAGAAACTATTACATTCGGGTTACACTATTTTTATTACTAATGGATTTCAGAAAACGACAATCACGCAAATTATTAAACATGCAGAAACTGGTTATGGAACAGCATATGTATACTTTAAAAACAAAGATGATCTCCTTATCGTGTTAATGGAAGATGTTATGAATCGTTTTTATAATATTGCTGGGCGCTCTTTCTTCCCTCAAACGAAAGCAGCAGCACGTGACTTGATTCAAAATCAAGTTAGAGCATTCCTACAATTAGCAGAAGAAGAACGAGCTATTTTGCAAGTTGTCGAAGAAGCAATCGGATTATCAAAAGAGATACGTCAAAAATGGGGTGAGATTCGCGAACGCTTTATAAAAAGTATTTCGCAGGATATTACTTACTCTCAAGAAAGTGGATTAGCGCATCCTGAATTAAATAAAGAGCTCGTGGCACGCGGTTGTTTCGCAATGAATGAAATGTTTCTTTGGACTATTGTACAAAATAACAAAGAAGTAAAACTAGAAGAAATAGTGTATACATTAACGGAGATGTATACAACGGGATTATATAAATAGCGCACTTCACATATTTAAAGTGTGCTATTTTTTCTTAAAATCATCATTCTAACTATAAATGGAATAGCCTATTATAATAATTGCGAGTATGTATGTGATTATTATAATCATAAGAATACAACCTGTTTTATTTTATTGTTTTAACCTACTCACAATTCCAATAATAAACTTATACTCAGCTCTACTTTTCCTTACTTTCTTAAAACCCTCTTTCGTATCAAAAATAAAACATGTTTTCCGAAACCAAACACGGACATAAAATGATTCAAAATAAATAGGTCTCACAATTCCTTTTTCCTCAAATTCAGTACCGTCTGTATTTTCGGTCTCTGTTCGAACGAACCATCTATTCCCGATACCAATTTCAATATACTTCACATACTAACCTCCTTTAGGGAATTTCCCGTCTAACTATTTTATTATTTCCCCGGGAAGCGCACATTCCGACAGAACATGAGCTCAAAAAGAAAAAGCAGATTACAAAAATCTACTTTTATAGATTAAATTTTTGCATTCGTTTATAAAATGTACTACGGGGTACATCTAATAGTTTTGCAGCTAACGAAACATTTCCGTTTGTCTTTT
Organism: Bacillus cereus group sp. N31; assembly: GCF_016483245.1. Classification (NCBI taxonomy): domain Bacteria; kingdom Bacillati; phylum Bacillota; class Bacilli; order Caryophanales; family Bacillaceae; genus Bacillus; species Bacillus cereus group sp. N31. The sequence continues at coordinate 81,469 of NZ_JAEHCH010000011.1, forward strand.
GTAATGCTTCAATCATGCTATCACGCTGTATTTTTTCGCGAAAATTCAATGTATGTTCTGTTTTATTTTCAACTTGTAACTCAAGTTGTTGTTGATTTCCCATCATTGTTTGTAACAAAAAAGCGACTCGTTTTTCGCATATTTCCCGCCCTTGCGACAAAATGTAAATGCGTTCTAATACATTTACTAATTCTCGAATATTTCCGGGCCATGTATGTTGTAAAAATTGATTGCAAATACTCTTCGGAAATACAACATTCCAATTCTTCCGTTCGCAAAAGTGTTGTATAAAATATGGAATATCCTCTTTTCTTTCTAGTAACGATGGAACATATAACGGATAAACGTGCAAACGATAATATAAATCTTGACGGAATTTCCCTTCTTCTACTAACCGTAGTAAATCTTTATGTGTGGCAGTAATAATACGAATATTTACTGGTACCTCTTTTGAACTTCCTATTGGAGTTATTGTGCGTTCTTGTAAAACACGCAATAATGCTACTTGCATCTCTGATGGTACTTCACCAATTTCATCTAAAAACAATGTTCCTCCATTCGCTTGTTCAAATTTCCCTTTATATCCTTGACGTCGCGCACCTGTAAACGCACCTTCAGCATAACCGAACAATTCACTTTCCATTAATTCTTTAGGCAAAGAACCGCAGTTAACAGCTATAAAGGGCCCGTCTTTTCTTGGACTATTTTCATGAATCGCTCTCGCAACATATTCCTTTCCTACTCCTGTCTCACCACATACATACACACTAGCATCAGTCGGTGAAACAAGCTTAATTTCTTCTAGTGTGTGTTGAAATGCTTTGCTTGTCCCGGTAACTCCTGAAAAAGTAATTCCTTTTATAAATGTGAAAGCAGAATATGTATTCATTTGTTTGTTTTCCTTTAAATACATACATTTCCCGATCATTCTTTCATTACTATATACTGGTATCTCTAATTTAGTTTCCAATCCATAGCGCATTAAATCTTCAAGTTTCATTCTTGACCAATTAGTTACTCGTTTCCGAACGCTCTTACTCGCAGAAACGATAACATCACGATGATTACAAATAACTACTTGTTCATCACTATCAATGACATCTAAAAAACGATGAATTAAGTGTAATTCATTTTGATGAACTCTTATGCTACATTCACGTTCTATCGCATGTGCAATTGAAGTTACCATACCGAGCATATATGGATGCGAAAATTCAATTGGACAGGAGAAATCTAGAACACCAATTAATTTCCCGTCATCGTTATGAATGGGAGCAGCCGCACAACTCCAACTATGAGATGCCACGGAGTAATGTTCAGTACCACTTATCATAATAGCTTCTTCAATTTCTAATGCTGTTCCTATTGCGTTTGTCCCCACAGCTGCTTCCGTCCATTTTACACCTTCAATAAAATTAATATGTTTCGCTCGCTTTAACGTTTGTTTATTTCCACTTAAGGATAGAACATAACCATCTGGATCGATTAATAATGCCATCATTTGTAGTTCATCAATGGTTTTTCTCATATTTTGTATTTGAGGTAATGCTATATCAAGGAAAATTTCACTCTTTTTCTTTTGTTCTTGAAAAATGTTAGAAGACAAAATTTTCTGACCTTTATTCATATGAGGATTTACATTTGCTTGTTTACATCGATGCCATGACTCTGAAATTCTTTCGTTTATACGGTTCGAATTAAGGACTCCTTTATCAATAAACTTTTTCCATGTATGTAAGTAAAACGGTGAAGCTAACATTGTATCATCTCCCTTTTAATTGTTTTGGAGATTTATTCCGCATTAACGGGCAGTAAGACCCCCACCTCAAAATTCAGCTAGAGCAAAGAAGTTAGGTGCGGGTCCGGCTGCCCGTAAAAGCCTGATTGGTTTAACTAATAATTAGTGAGGGATGAATAACACCTCCACTGATTAAAGTTTCACTTTATAAAACATACTTTTATTATAAAACTGAATAAAAGCGTTTTCAATATAACTAGAAAGACGACACAAATATGTTAATAATTTGCATATTTTAATGCGCTTCTTTATTTTTTTTTAGTAGCGCTACTATATTTTGTATAATGGACGCAAAGAAACTACATAACCAAAACCACTTTTGTGGATTACCATTTATAAAGAAAACAATCACGGCTATTGCAAATAAAATAGCGGCTGATAAACTAATATATAATTTCGTTCTGACCTGCATTAGTCTTAACTCCTATTATTTTACAGTACATACTAACTCTTCATTTTTCATCTCTACTATGTACTCCTGTAAAACATATTCTTTCCCGCCATAGTTTTCATACCATTCATGTATTCTTCTAACATGCATCTCGTCACTTCTAATTTTCGATTCTATTTCGTTATACTGTTCATAACTATCATATTCCCATATGGCAAATACTTCAGACGTACCATTCTTATTATCTTTCATCCAGCGTCCTATTAGCCTAGAACCATGCTGTAACTGATTAGGTAAGTTCGTGTTATTGAAATGATCATTAAATACTTCTATGAATTCATTTTTCACTACATAGTACTTCCTTCTGTAAAACATACTTCTTCACCTCTTTTATGAAAAGTATCAGTAAACCTTCCCATCACTACCGTATTATAATATTTTCCATCCGATAGTCTTTTGTCATTTTTCAAAACGCCTTCTACTTCAAAACCTAATTTTTTATAAAGATGAATAGCTTTCTCGTTTGTCCCTAATACTTGTAAAGATATTTTATTTACTGCATTTTCGTCAGCCCATTTAATAGATTGTTGTAATAGGCTCTTACCCATTCTATATCCCCAAAACTCTTTTAAAATGCAAACACCAAACTCCACTTTATGAGATAATCTCTTAAAATTTGATCCTTCACACCTTGAAAATCCAACGATTCGATTCTGCACTTCTGCAACTAAAAATAGATTCTTCGTCTCTTCACTATCTGTTTTTATTATTTTTTGAAACCCTAGGTCATCTATAAATCCCTCTCCAGCATCTCTATCCATATTTTCAGTTTCTCCATCAATCTGAACTCTAATTTTCGATAACTGGTCAGCATCTTTCTCAGCTGCAGAACGAATTGTATAAGTTAATCCATTTATATGAAATTTTTGCTCTTTTACAATCATGTCAAACTCCTTTCAAATGAATATAATGGCGCTATTACAACTTGTTTACCTTGTTTCTCAAAGTCCTGAACAGTTTCTTTACTAGCCTTTTCGTCAGTTATAATAAGGTCAATTTCTTTTAGAGACTCTCCTCTTATAAAACAATCTATTCCAAGTTTATTATGTGAAGCTAAACAAATATTTCTTCTAGCAATTTCACTTACTCTTTTACTAAAATAAGCAACTTCAGGTGTTGCAGTGCTAATACCTTGTAATGAAATGCCTCCACCTGTAGAGAAATAAAGATCAATAGAAAATCTACTTATCAATTCAGAGGCAAGTGTATCAGTAATATTTCCTGAAGGTTTTACTTTTCCGCCAATTAAATACGTATCAATATTCTTATATTCTCTTAGATGACCCGCTATTTCTATAGAATTCGTAATAACTGTAAATGATACTTCCGGTAAATATTTCAGCATAGCATTATGAATGGAAGTCCCACCAATAAAAATTGAATCACCTTCTTGTATATATAATGCCGCAACCTTTGCAATTGTGTCCTCATATATTGAGCTATCACTATAACGTGTAGCTGGTACAGCAGCTAAGTTCCTCACTCGCGTAAGTTCAATTGCACCTCCGTGCGTTCTTTTTAATAAACCATCCTTTTCCATAATAGACAAATCTCTTCTTATAGAATCAATAGACATATCAAATCTTTCCGCAAGATCCTTTGCGATTACTCTTCCATCTGTACTAAGTAGTTCTAAAATTTTCTCCCGACGTTCTTCAGTAAACATGTTATCACCACCGTTATTGAAGATTCAGAAATTTGAACTTTATGTTAATTATATGCACGTTTCTTCCGTTTCACAATATTTTCAATCCTTTTTCTTCCGTCCTTATGCAGGTTTTCTCTCTTTTTCTATTTTGTTAACTTTACATAAAATAAATGCACATTTGCATATTCCACTAAAAGACTTCTATTTATTTCCTTATTCATATAAAATTATTCCTATGTTTTACTTTTTAATACAGAAAGGAATTACTATGAAATCATTAATCAAAACGACATGTACAGCATTATTATTTACAGGAATATTAACAGGATGTAATAGCAATACTACACCAAAACAAGAAAAGAGCGCTCTCGAAAAGAATGCAATGCACTATGGAGAAATAGTTAAAAACGAATACTATAGAGCAACAGTTGAAAATGCAAAATTTGAAAAAATAGACAAAGAGTGGCGCCTTACTACTCGTGTTATGATTAATAATGTTCGAGACGATGGACAAACTATTGATCTTTCGAAAATAAAATATTTCATACAAGATGAAAAAACTGGTCAGAAATATGAAGGTGAAGCTCATCCGATAGATGACGAGCACTATAAAAATGTTCCACACAAATTTTCTTTAACTACTGACGTTGTATTTGAAATGAAAACTTCTCCTAAAGACTTAAATAACATGTATTTGTATATTGATAGTAAAGTTGCTCCATTAACAAATACATATTGGAAGCTTGAGAATCTAGCATCAAAATAAAAAAAACAGTCTTTATTGACTGTTTTTTTATTGTTGAACTTGTAAATACCATCTAAAGGAACTCTCTTTATTATTAGTTAATATACATGTAACTTAATCATTTTTTCTCAAGGAATACATCTGCTGCACAAATCGTCACTTCTCTAAATGGACAGTCAAATAAAACACCTAGTTCAAAACCATCTTCAGTAAGAGCTATTTCATGATATAGCCACCAAGCACTTTCAAAGTTTTCTGGCATAGAACACTTGGTTACTCCTATAAAAGTCACTTCAAGTTTATCAAATTCACTAAAAGTACCACTGCAATCTAATACGATAGACAAAGTATCTTCTGATTTTCTCTTTACTACTTTAATCACACTATCATGTAGTGACATCTCATGTAGCTGAGCGACATGAGACGGAAGTTTTTTCTTAATGGAATTAAAATGTTTTAAGTATGATTGATCTAATTGTGCCATTCTTGCCTCATAATCTGCTGTCCACTCTAACAAAAGTTTCTTTAATTCATTAGGTAGATATACTGAATCAAACATGTTGTTATGAATGTATGGATGTAGTGTTTCAGGAAGATAGTGTAATAAATCTTCTTTCCTTTCTTCTACTTCGTCTTTCAAACTTTGTATATAATCGGGATCTATGTCTTTCCATTCTTCTATTGACTCTATGAAATGCACAAATCCTGAAATTTGCATTTCTTTATACCAATCTTTTGTGAAATATTTCAATTACATCTCTCCTAAAACATTTTATCATCCAAGAAAAGCAATGTATCCGCTTATTATATCATTCCAATAACCATTTTTTCTAAAGAAAAAATGTAAAAATGTAAATATTCCGCCTATTATTTCTAAAACTTCAGAATATTTACAAAAATAAGAAATTAGAATACATTTTAGTTGTACAAGATTCACCTGTACAAAAATCTAAACAAAAAGGGATGGTTATATGTTGAAGAAATTAGTAGCAGGAACATTAGTAGCGGGTTTTGCATTAACTGGCGGACTAGGCGTAGCAAGTGCTGAAGAAAAAGGTAACACAATTAAGTCATTTGATTATTTAAAAGTGGATGAACAGAATGTTACTTCATTTGCAAAATTAAGTGATCAGGATAAGAAAGACATCCAAATTACTATGGTATTACCAGAGCAAAATGAAAATGGAGATTGGCTAGCTTATGGTTTTACTAGTAGAGAAACATTGGATGCTTATATTGAAAAGGATAAAAAAGTACTTAAAAATAAAATTAATCCTTTAGGTAGTGGTGCTGGTAGTACTGATTTTTATGAACATAAAGATAAAGGTGGCCAATATATTTACTGGAGTAGCGGCTTTAAAAACTTACCATCTAGCTGGAACGACAGAATTTCTTCTGTAAGTACAGCGTCACCTTCTGCAAGTTATTCAACGACACTTTGGGAGCATACTTCTACACAAGGATATGGAAAAGGTGTTTTATTTAAACACGCTGATTGGTATGGTAAAACTGCTAATTTAGCTGCTGATTGGAACGATATAACTTCAGCTATTGAAATTAAATAGTAAAAATTCAAACCACTATTCTCTCATTCATTTAGAGAATAGTGGTTTATTATATTTTCATTTAAACATGTACAGCAAGTCCTACCGCCTGCAATAAAGCTTCATGAATTGCCTCAGATAAAGTTGGATGTGCTGCAATATAATCTCTCATAATATCAGCGGTAACTTCTGTATGAATCATTACGGTGCCTTGACCAATTAGTTCAGTTGCACGAGGACCGATAATAGAAATCCCTACAATTTCTTGATATTTAGGTTCCACAATGACTTTTACTTTTCCCATTTGTTCTCCTAAAATAAGAGCTTTTCCGTTCGCTGTAAAAGGAAATTCTCCGATAAGAATATCACCATATTGTTCTCTTGCACCTTTTTCACTTAACCCGACACTAGCTATTTCTGGAGCTGTGTATATACAACGGGGCACAGCGTGATAATTTACTTTCACATCTTCTCCGCTCGCATGTAATGCTGCTGTCGTTCCTTCATGAAAGGCTACGTGAGCAAGCTGTATTCCTCCAATAATATCACCGGCTGCGTAAATATGTGCTATGTTCGTTTGCATATGCTCATTTACAGTAATCCCTTTATTTGAAAATTGAACTCCTGCTTTTTCTAACCCTAAATCTTGTACACGAGGTTTTCTGCCAACAGAAACGAGAACAAATTCTGGAGTTACTTCGTGCATACTTCCTTCGTATTCAAACGAAGCCTGTTTCTTATAATTGTTTAATCCCTTTAAAGCTGCTCCTGTGAAAATTTCTACACCGTCATTTTCTAATTTCTCTCTTAAAATGCTTGCGATATCTTCATCTTCACCAAGTAGTAATTGCGGTGCCATTTCAACAATCGTTACTTTCGTTCCAAGACGACTATATATACTAGCAAATTCGCAACCTATTACGCCGCCCCCAACAATAAGTAATGAAGCTGGTATGTTTTCAAGGGACATCGCATGACTACTATTTAAAATCCATTCCCCGTCGAATGGAGCAAAAGGTAATTCAGTAGGTTCTGAACCTGCCGCTATAATGAATTGTTCTCCATCCACTATCGCTTCCTTATTCCTCTGCGTAACTCGTAGACGATGATCCGTTTCAAATTTTCCTTTCCCCTTTATAACTTTAATTTTATTTTTCTTCATTAAATATTGTATTCCTTGTACGAGCTGCACAACAATTTGTGATTTTCTCGTCTGTATTTGATTCCAATCAATTGATATACTTTGTTTGTCTACTAGTACACCAAAACGTTGCGCATGATTAACAATATTGTATACTTCAGCACTTTCTAACAAAGATTTCGTAGGCATGCACCCGACATTTAAACAAGTTCCACCAAGATCAGCTTCATCAATAAGAGTAACAGCTTTCCCAGTTTGAGCTGCGGTAATTGCCGCCACATATCCAGCAGGTCCGCCTCCAATAACCACTAATTTATTCATTCTCTCACCTTCTCTTTATAAAAGAATTGTTACAGGTTCTTCTAAGTATTGTTTAATTGTGCGTAAAAATGCAGCTGCTGGTGCACCATCTAATACACGATGATCGAATGTTAAACTTAAAGGTAACATACTACCTTTTTTTATTTTCTTTCCTTTATATACTGGAACATGTTCAATTGCACCTACACCTAAAATACCAGTTTCAGGTGTATTTAATACTGGCGTAAAATATTCGATACCAAAGCTTCCTAAATTACTAATTGTAAATGTCGTTCCTTGCATATTATCACTATTTAAACTACCTGCTCGTGCCTTTTGTGCCACATTTTTAATCTCTTTAGATAACTCTACTAAAGATAGATTATTTGCAAAGCGAATAGCCGGAACGACTAAGCCGTTTTCTAACGCTACTGCCATACCTAAATGAACATGTTCAAATTGATGGATTGCATCATCTATATAAGCGCTGTTCATTTCTTTATGCTCCTGAAGCGCTAATACAACAGCACGAGAAACGAAATCAGTGATGGTTAGTTTGTTATCGTACCGTTTTTGTACAACTTCCGCTATTTCTTTATGTAAAGCAACTAAATCCGTAACATCTACTTTCATCGTTAATGTCAATTGTGCGCTATTTTGGAGGCTTACTTGCATACGATTTGCAATTGTTTTCCGCATACCGGTAATAGGAATTACTTTACTTTCTTCTTTTACAAACGTTTCTGGGATAGCAACTTTTTCTTCAAGCACTTTTAATACATCTACCTTTGTAATTCTCCCACCAGGACCTGTTCCTATTAATGTGGAAATCTCAAGATTTTCAACTGTTGCCATTTTCTTTGCTACAGGAGATATTTTTATTCTTTGTTTCTTTGATCTTTCTTCCGCGTACGGTTCAGGATGTTGTACATTTTGAGGTTCTACTTTCGGTATTGATTCTTCTGTAGCATGTACGGTTTCATTTACCGATACTTGTTCATTTGGTTTTCCGATGTAACATATTACAGTACCAGGTGGAACTCCTTCATCTTCACTTACAGCTATATCCAGTACCGTCCCATCAGCGGGTGCTTCTATTTCTGTTTCGATTTTTTCAGAATTAATACTAGCAATTAATTCTCCTTTTGCTACATTATCACCAGCTTTAATATTCCAACTCGTAATAATACCTTCTTTCATCGCCATTCCTAATTTCGGCATTACAACTTCTACAGCCATATTTCTCTCTCCCTTCTAATCGTTTCATTACACATTCAATAAAGAACGGTCCCCAATCATTTCTGATACCGTTTCAATTACTTTCTCTGGCGTTGGTAAATATAGTTTTTCAAGTGGTGGTGAGAACGGAACTGGTGTATGTGGTGCTGTAATTCGTTTAATAGGTGCATCTAATAAATCGAACCCTTTATCCGCTACAATTGCTGCAATGTCTGTTGCGATACTACATCTTGGGTTTGCTTCATCAATAACGATAAGACGATTTGTTTTTTCAACAGATGCTAAAATTGTATCTTCGTCAAGCGGTGATAAAGAGCGTGGATCAATAATTTCTACCTCAAGTCCTTTTTTCGATAATTGCTCCGCAGCCGCAAGCGCAGTATGAACTTGCTTCCCAATTGCGACAATCGTTATATGAGAGCCTTCCCGTTTAATATCTGCTTTTCCTAAAGGAATTGTATAATATCCTTCTGGCACTTCACCTTTCATATTGTAAAGTGTTTTATCTTCAAAGAAGATTACTGGATCATCATCTTCAATTGCCGCTAATAATAAGCCTTTTGCATCATACGGGGTGGACGGAACGATAACTTTAATACCTGGAATGCTCGTAAATAACGCGTATAAACTTTGAGAATGCTGAGCTGCTGCGCTAAATCCAGCACCATGCATCGTACGAATTGTAACTGGTACTTTTGCTTTTCCACCAAACATGTAACGGAATTTTGCACCTTGGTTTAAAACTTGATCAAGACAACTACCGATAAAATCATTAAACATTAATTCAGCGATCGGACGTAATCCCGTTGCCGCCGCTGCCATCGCAGCTCCCATATAACCAGCTTCAGAAATTGGTGTATCTAAAATACGATTTCGGCCAAATTCTTGTACAAGCCCTTTCGTAACGCCAAGAACACCGCCCCACGCTTCATCATCTTGCAAATGATCAATTTGTGCACCACCCGCAACGTCTTCACCTATTAAAATTACATTTTCATCACGGTGCATTGATATTTTCATCGCTTCATTGATAGCAGTTGACATACTTACTGTTCTAGTCATTATTTTTCACCCTCCTCTTATTTGTAAGAAACGTATACATCTTTTAATAATTCTTCATCCTCTGGATATGGACTATTTTCACTAAAATCAATTGATCGTTGCACTGCTTCGTCTACTGCTTTTTCCATATCAACAAGTTCAGATTCCGTTAATAAACCTTCATGAATTAAATGCTTACGGAAATTCACAATCGCATCTTTTTCATTTAAATGTTCTTCTTTTTCTTCTGAAGTTTTATACGTTTGTGCTTCTCCTTCGAAATGGCCGTAATTACGATATGTCATACATTCAATTAAAGTTGGGCCACCGCCATTACGTGCACGTTCAACAGCCTCTTCCGCTGCTTTATATACCGCTAGTAAATCTTTTCCATCTACTTGAACTCCCGGAATGTTATATGCTTTTGCACGATCAGCAATAGAATCACAACTTGAAGCATATTCAAATGTAGTTGCTTCACCGTAACCATTATTTTCAGCGATAAAAATAACTGGTAACTTCCAAATCGCCGCTAAATTAACCCCTTCATGGAATGTTCCTTCATTATTTGCTCCGTCACCGAAGAAGCAAACACTTACATCTTTCGTTCCTTTATATTTAGCTGTTAATGCTGAACCGCAAGCAAGTGGGAAACCCCCGCCTACAATGCCATTCGCACCAAGCATTCCTTTATCTAAATCGGCAATATGCATGGAACCGCCTTTACCTTTACATAATCCTGTCGCTTTCCCGAAAAGTTCAGCCATCATACCATTTAAATCACAACCTTTTGCAATACAATGTCCGTGACCTCTATGTGTACTTGTAATACTGTCACTATCCGTTAAGTGGGCACATACACCAACTGCTACCGCTTCTTCTCCAGCATATAAATGAACGAAACCTGGTAAAACACCTTGCGTGAACAATTCATGTACCTTATCTTCAAATTTACGAATCTCTAACATTTTTTCATACATCCAGCGAGCTTGTTCTTTCGTAATTTCATTCCCTTTACTTTCAGTTGTTTTTAACATGTCCAGCCCTCCTATTTTCTTGTTCATCTTTTATGTTGCAAGAAGCGTGCCAAATTCTAACCTTGATTTAATAGACTTTCTCTTCTTTTTAAAAATAAAAAAGTGGACAAAGCGAGACAGCTGTCTCGTTTTGTCCACTTTTGTTCACCTTACTAGAGAATCATTCCCTTATTCACTATCAAAACTTTTTTGTAGTTTCCGGATGTAAATAATTTGACCAATATGATACGCATTATGAGTAGTTACATTACCTAGCACTTCCCACCACTTCGCGGATACAGGAAATCCAACTACATCACTTTCAACCTTGTCTTCATTAATGAGATTTTGCCATTGTAACAATTTCTCTAATAATTTTTCCCTTAACTCTTCGAATGTTTGATTATCTGATAGCATAAAGCTTTTGTTATTGTCACCAATAGCGGGTACCGCATTAACATTTGATTCTTTATACCTAGTTTGCCACGTTGAGTTCCAATACAGTAAATGTTGTACAATTTCTGCTATACTATTACTCTCTTCATTCGGTTTCCAGAAAGCTTCTCTCTCAGATAAATCCTTCACTGCATCTGAAAATGGCATATACCAACTAGGATCATTCGCATTTGCTAACAACTGATCTGCTAATACGTCTTTCACATGGACCATTTTTCTTCCCTCATTTCATTGGCTTATATAATACTTACTTCTCTATATACGCTGAGTCTACACAATTCCCTTTTTAAATCATTCCAATACATATATAAATGAAAAAACTAAAGCACTTTATCATATAATCTTATTAAAACAACATGTATCATTAATAGATTTTATTCCTATAACTCGTTATGATAAAAGAAAAAGAAAGCGAGCGACCAATGAATAAAAAAATCGCGGTTATTACAGGAGCATCAAGTGGATTCGGACTATTAACGACACTTGAACTAGCAAAAAAAGACTATATTGTCATTGCTACAATGCGAAACCTTGAAAAACAAGTAAACTTACTATCTCAAGCTACTAAACTAAACTTACAACAAAACATAAAAATTCAACAATTAGATGTAACAAATCAAAACTCTATACATAACTTCCAATTGTTTTTAAAAGAAATTAATAGAGTAGACCTCCTTATAAACAATGCAGGATATGCAAATGGAGGATTTGTAGAAGAAATTCTAGTAGAGGAATATCGTAAACAATTTGAAACGAATCTTTTTGGCGCTATATCAATCACTCAGCTTGTTTTACCATATATGAGAGAACAAAAAAGTGGAAAAATCATTAATATAAGCAGCATTAGCGGCCAAGTTGGATTCCCTGGTTTATCTCCTTATGTATCTTCAAAATATGCATTAGAAGGCTGGAGTGAATCCCTTCGCTTAGAAGTAAAACCTTTCGGAATTGATGTTGCTTTACTTGAACCAGGTTCTTATAACACAAACATATGGGAGGTTGGTAAACAACTAGCTGGAAACCAATCTGATACAACATCTCCTTACAAAGAATATATGGATAAAATACAAAAACATATTAATAGCGGTAGTGATACATTTGGTAATCCGATAGACGTTGCTAATAAAATCGTTGAAATTGCTGAAGCAAAGCGTACTAATTTACGATATCCAATTGGAAAAAGTGTAAAATTTATGATTTTTGCGAAGAAGATTCTTCCTTGGAGATTGTGGGAATTTCTTGTTTTGAGGAGTTTTAGGAGAATGTAACTTTCTTTAAATAGTATTTACGAAGGAGGCGTTAATCAAATGCTAGGTTTACCCTATGGTAAAGTTTTTTGAGTTCCTTGGACCGAAGAATGGGAATTTGAATTTTTAAAAGAGAAGCAATTAATCGAGGAACAAATTGGCGAATACATAATGGCAATACACCATATTGGAAGTACATCCATTCCACATTTAAGCGCAAAACCTATTATTGATATTGCAATCGAATTAAATGAATTTGTAAATGGTATAGAATGTATTGAAAAGATAGAACAATTAAATTATAAATATAGAAAAGATGTATTGCCTGAAAGGTATTATTTCAATAAAGGAGAGCCGAGAACTCATCAAATTCATATGTATGAACAAAGGAATTTATATTTAATGGAACAATTAAGTTTCAGAGATTATTTAAAAAGCAATACAACTTCACGTGTGCAGTATGAACAGGTAAAGATTCAACTTTCACAAGCCAATCCTAATGATAAACATAAATATGCAGAGGAGAAAACAAATTTCATTACATCCATATTGGCTAAAACAAATAATTAAATTTCGATAGTCAAACTTCATACACATAATAAGAAACCATTTACTTATGAATAAATGGTTTCTTGTTAACTATTTCATTATTCGTACCATCAATATCTATTATTATAAGTGATTGCTCTGCACATTTTTCATGAATCCATATCCATCCTCTTATAGTTCTTGCATTAATTATTATCTAGTTATGCAGCAGATGGAAAGAAGTAAAATAGTATTGAAGTCATAATAATAAACGTGAATATCCCAATTATCGAAAATATATATTCTTTCGATTCTCTATCATACTTCCATTCCATCAATGCTCTTAAGATTAACGTCCCCCCTAAATAAGTAAAAATGACATAAGCAATATTTACACTTTCGAATTTAAAGATAAATATAAAGCTAGTTATTAAATAAATAAAAAGTAGTCCTATTTCCAATTTTTTATGTAAACTATTTACATGTTTCTTATGCCCCAAAAAACCAATCTTGGGCATATTCAATTTTTTTCTTAAAAACTTATCAAAGAAATAGACAGCTATACAAAAAACAATAGTTATAATCCAAAAAGTAGAAGTCCCCATTTTCCCCCTCCTATTACTCCGTTAAATTATTTGAAGTAAAGTGAACTATATTACCGTTATTGTCTTCTAAATAACTTACGATTCCTTTAGGATATGTTGGTTTCTTCTTTAATTCCTCTAGACTTTTCCAAATTAATATAATATCCTCATGTTCTTTATGCCTTATTTCATTCGTAACTACCTCTTGAGCACTCCCCCAATGTATCAATGTACAATGATGACCTTTTTCGTTGTCCCACTCAAAAATGTGTTCATTTACAATTGCTAACTCTTGAACATCAACTTTCAAATCGTATTCTTCTATTAACTCTCGAATTATTGCTACTTTTGACGTTTCACTAAATTCAATAGAGCCACCTGGAAAACGATAAAATGATTCGTTCTCATCACATTGTACTAGTACTTTTGAATGTTCGTCATTTACAATCATTACTTCTGCCCGTAAACGTGGTCTTATCATTTTCTCACCCTTTATTTGTATGACCATTCATCACCAATACGCATTATAGAATACGTTCAAAATAATACCTGTAATTATTAATAACGGAACAATTCCAAACGAAATAATATATTCTTTTGTTTGCCTAGCATATTTCCACTGCATATATCCTTGAAAAATGTACAACGTCATAAAAAAGAAAATGGGTATATAAGTCATGTATATTGGATTCAAAATTGAACATATCATCATAAGTAATACATAAGAAATAATGATAATCCAGTGTCCCCATTTATGTGATTGACTGACATATTTACTATTCCATCCTGTTTGTCTCGGTATATTTAACTTCTTTCTCACGATTTTTTCTAAAAAAATTAAAATTATAATCCATAACAATAAGACAATTAGTTTCAACAGAAACAGAAAGGCCTCCTCCTTTACCTTTTCTCCGGCTGATCACTCGGATACGTAGCATTCTTTTTATTTTCAACATCCCAACTAATAATTGTTGCACTATCTCGCCCCAATTGATGATGCACGTGTTCTAAAACATTGTGAACATTTTCTTTAAGCTCTATCTTATTTTCATTCATATCGTTATACAGATTTAATGGCGTTTCATAACGACGTTCCCCACATTCTAATACCCCATCTGTCACCATTACAATTCGATTGTTGCCAGTACGTAATTCACGAATTCCTGATGAATAGCAAGGTACAGGTAATTCAAATGTATTTACATTGCCAATCCATTCGTAAAAATGACGTTTATTTAGTGCGTATTGCCCTAATTTATGTAATTCATCATGAAATACATAAACGAGACAGTCTCCAATAGATAGCCACCATATATAGTTTTCTTTTCTTACACATAGTAAAAAAGCTGTTTCACCTTTAACTCTTTTGCACTTTTCTTTAAATGAGGAGGATTGAAAAATTGTAAGTATATGATTTGCAACTGATTGAAAAACTGTTTCAATTCGTTCATTCATCATTATTTTTATATTTTCATATTCTTTTTCGATTGTATGTATAACTAAATCAACACTTTCTGCGCTATTATGCCCGTCTAAAATAGCTGCAAATTCCCAATCATCATTTGACCAAACTAACGCACCGTCTTCATTCTTTTTTGCTCCGGTACTTATATTCCCACCGTATTTACCAAGTACAATGTCATCATATTGCTTAACTGAGATTTCCCCTAAACACATTTCCGTATTTCCAACCCATGAATATTGGTTATTATTTGTTGTATGCATACTCATTTACCATATACTTTCGTATTCTTTCACATAGTTTTTTAATTTCTTCAGAACCTCCATATGGTGCACCAGTCCAATTTGCTACTTCAGTAGGCGACCAAAATTCTCTTGGTGTATCCGGATAACGGGGAATAATATGCATATGCAAATGCGGTACACCATTACCCGAAACAAACGTGTAAATATGTTCTGCACCTTCGTTTTCTGTTAGCGCTTTACTTATTCTACTTGTTATAAGTCCAAATGCTTTCGCCTCATCTTCATTTAATTCAGCAAGACCAGGTACATGCCTTTTTATATCAATCATTACGTAACCGAGATATGTCTCTTCTGTATCCCAATGGACATGTCCAACGTATATAAGATCGTCTTCATAAATAGCGCCACCTGGAACTATAATGTTTCCTTTATGTTTTTCACAAATGAAGCAGTTTTGTTCTGCTGGATTGTTTATTGACATATCCATCACCATCCTTTTTATATATAATATCATAAAAAAAGGAAAAATAGGTTTTTTATTCCGAAAATTCAATCTTTTTAATTAGGAATTTTTACATTATTTCATTTTAATAATTTGCACCTCATTCCTTCTTCAAAACCGCAATCCCCATTCCAATTACAATCCCAATCGCAATTCCAATTACTACATTATCAGTAAATAAGCCAGGTACTACGCCGATTACAACGCCTATAGCGACACCAATTGTCATTGCATTATTTCTTTTTTTATTATTAGCCAAAATAGCATCTCCTCTCATCATTTCTCCCAATATAATATTTACATGAATGTTGCTATTTCCTAATATATTTTCTATCCCACTTGAAAATTTCCAAAAAATGTACTTTATTACTTTTCCATTCCCCCTATTTAATCCTCTTTATATGAAAGAATTTTCAAGTCACCATTACCTCTACATAGGCATTTACTATAAGAAAGATCAGTTATTCATTGAAGGAGGAACGATTCAAATGTATCCTCATTGGAATCCAAATATAAATCAACAATATGCTTACTCCCCCCATCCCGTAAGAAATACACTGCATCACGATTCTCAATATATGATGCAGCGCATCGCTAGCCTTGAAAGTCAGTTAGCTAAATTAATCTCATTAATCGAAGAAAATAATCAATTAATAAAATCAATGGAACAAGAAAAAAATCAAGTTTGCGCACCAGCTGGCGGTTCTGTTATTGTTCGTATGTAATCTTTTCGAACAAAAAAACACACTTTGTATAATAAAGTGTGTTTTTTTGTTATTTTCTTTTTTGATGAAATCCTTGTGTAATGCGGTCTAATATAATCGCGATGACAACAATGGCTAGTCCCGCTTCAAATCCCATTCCGATATTAACTTGTGTTACAGAACGGTACACATCTACTCCTAGTCCTGGTGCTCCTACAAGTGACGCTGTTACAACCATCGATAACGAAAGCATAATACTTTGATTCACTCCGGCCATGATCGTCCCAGTTGCGAGTGGTAATTGTACTTTAAATAGTTTTTGTGATGCTGTGGATCCAAATGCATTCGCTGCTTCAATTAAATCTTCCGGAACTTGTCTAATTCCTAAGTCTGTAAATCTGATTGTTGGTGGCATCGCAAAGATTACTGATGCAATTATGCCAGGTACTACACCTACTCCGAAAAATGTAATCGCTGGTATGAGATATACGAATGCGGGCATTGTTTGCATAAAATCTAATGTTGGTTTTAAAAATTTTGAGAAACGCTCATTTTGAGATGCTAAAATACCGATTGGAATTCCGACAATAATCGAAATAATAACAGACGTAAGTACGAGTGCTAATGTTTGCATCGTTTGTGCCCAATAGTTAATATTTAAAATAAATAACAATCCGATGAGTGTAAAAATAACTAAAGATAATTTTCTCGTTGTGTACCAAATGAAGAAACATAGGATAATAATCATCAATATGGCTGGTATTATTGTTAAAAAATTAGTGAGTAAATCAACGAATCCTCCGATAATATACGAGAATCCTCGGAACAAACCTTCAAAGTTCTCATATAAACTTGCAACAAACAAGTCGACCCATTCCCCTAATGGAATACGCGGTATACTATTCATCGTCTTTCACCTCTTCCTCAATGTTACCTGCAAGAGCTTGAATGACACTTTCACGTTTAATAATTCCTCTTAACCTTTTCTTCTCATCAATAACGGGTAACGGATATTTCATCTCTGCCATTTTTGCATACGTCTCTTCAAGTAAAGTATCTAAATAAACGTGCGGAATATCATTAAGTAATAAATCAGCAATCGGCCACTGTTTTTGTACTGCTTTACTTGCATCATCTGCGGTTAATATACCTAAAAACTCATACTTTTTGTTTACAACATATACTGTAGAAACGCCCGCATTCCTCATAATTTGTAGTGCCACACGAGGTCCACGGTCAATTAATAAAGTCTCCGGTCGTTTTAATATAGACTCCGCCGTAATTACTTTTCCTAAATTCACATCCGCAACGAATTTCTCTACAAATTCATTAGCAGGGCTCATCATAATTTCTTCCGGCGTTCCAATTTGAACAATTTCTCCATCTTTCATTAATGCAATACGATCTCCAATTCGAAGTGCTTCATCTAAATCATGAGTAATAAATATTATTGTTTTCTCCATTTTATCTTGTAGCTCTAACAATTCATCTTGCATTTCTTTTCGAATAAGCGGATCTAATGCACTAAATGATTCATCCATAAGTAAAACATCCGGATCATTCGTAAGCGCTCTCGCAATACCAACTCGCTGTTGCATCCCACCACTAAGTTGACTTGGATAATTGTCTTTATGATGATCGAGTCCCACTAACTTAAGTGACTCTAACGCTTTTTTCTCTCGTTCCTCTACTGGAACTCCTTGTATTTCTAATCCGTATGCAACATTTTGTAAAACAGTACGATGCGGAAATAGAGCAAACTTCTGAAACACCATACTCATTTTCGTTCTTCTTACTCTTCGTAATTCCTCTTTCCCCATAGTTGCGATGTCTTCACCATCTATGTAAATATGACCTGCGGTTGGCTTAATTAATTGATTTAGCATGCGTACTAACGTTGATTTCCCGCTACCCGACAACCCCATAATAACGAATATTTCTCCAGAGAATACTTCAAACGTTGCCTTTTTCACACCAACATTCATTCCGGTCTCTTTTAAAATTTCGGATTTGCTTTTTCCTTCTTTTAATAAGGAAAGGGCTCTTTGCGGGTGTTTCCCAAATACTTTTGTTACGTTTTCAACACGCACCTTTGTATTATCCATGTCACTACTCCTTTTCTACCCATCTATTTACATAGTGTTGCGATTTTACAAAGAAATATTACATAAAAATGACATTCATAAGATTTCTTTAAAATTCTCGTTTCCGTTCATAATAAGAATGCTTACTTATACATTTATTTAAAAAGGCAAACGTTTCTTAGGAGGTTTTCAATGAGAAAGAAAATATGGCTTATATGCCTTGCATTATTTATTACTATGATTTTCACCTCATGTAATGCAACAAATGCAAATTCGAAAGGAAAAATTAAACTTGGTGTAACAAGTTGGAAAGAAAATATTGCAACTGCAAACATGTGGAAAGTGTTATTAGAACAAAAAGGCTACAAAGTTGAACTCATGTATTTAGAAAAAGCGGCAATTTGGACTGGTGTCGCTCGTGGTGATGTTGATGCAAATTTAGAAGTATGGCTGCCTGTTACGGATAAACCATTAAATGATCGATATAAAAATGACATTGTCTTAAAATCAAAATGGTATGAAGGTACAGGGCTTGGTCTTGTCGTTCCTTCTTATTTGAAAAACATAAACAGTATCGAGGATTTAAATGCACATAAAGATGAACTAGATAACAAAATTGTCGGAATCGAACCTGGCAGCAGCCTAATGAATTTAACAAATAAGGCGATGAAGGAATATGATATTAAACTAAAACTTGTCCAATCTTCAGAAGCTGCGATGATGAGTGAATTAAAAAAGGCATATACGAAAAAGAAACCAATCGCTGTTACGCTTTGGAATCCTCATTGGGGTTTTTCAGAATTTGATTTAAAATATTTAAAAGACCCTAAGAAAGTATATGGTGAAAAAGATGACATTTATTACTCCGTTCGTAAAGGTTTCGAAAAAGATCATCCGGATATTGTGAAATACTTTGATAAATGGAAAATGAACGATGAGCAACTTGGTACGTTAATGGTCATGTTAAATAAAACGAAAGATCCAGAAGAAGCAGCACGAAAATGGATTGAAAAGAATCAATCGTTAGTTGATGAATGGATAAAAGATTAATAAAACAGGCTAGAGAATTCGCATATTCTCTAGCCTGTTTTATCTTATTTTTTCGTAACAACATCATCTACAATCCCATATTCCTTCGCTTCTTCTGCAGTCATAAAATAATCTCTTTCTGTATCATGTGCTACCCTTTCAATCGGTTGCCCTGTTTTTTCTGCAATCATTTTATTAATATCATGCTTTAGCTTTAAAATTCTTTTTGCTGTTATTTCGATTTCAGTTGCCTGCCCTTGCGCACCACCAAGCGGTTGATGAATCATAATTTCACTGTTAGGCAATGCAAATCGTTTTCCTTTTGCACCTGATAAGAGTAACAACGCACCAAATGATGCTGCAAATCCCATACAAAGTGTTTGCACGTCTGGTTTAATTAAGTTCATTGTATCTAATATTGCAAAACCTGCTGTCGTTGATCCGCCTGGGCTATTAATGTATAAATATATATCTTTCTCTGCATCTTCCGCTTCTAGAAATAATAATTGAGCTACAACACTACTCGCTACTTGATCGTTAATTTCTGAACCGATAATAATAATTCGGTCTTTTAATAACCTTGAATATATATCATAGGAACGTTCTCCTAATTTCGTTTGCTCTACTACATATGGAATTGCATTCATTTTAAATCCCTCCAATAATTGTTATGCCGCACAAAGCATACAACTGTAGGAAGAAGAGTTTTTCGCACTGAGTAATAAGACAGGTTGTTTAGTTGGTAACTTCGTAAAATCTATTGTTGGAAGAAGCTTAGTTAACAATTCCGGCCTTTCTTCACGAATAGACGTTACAATAATATCAATATCTTCTGTGAATTCAACGATTTCAAGCCCTTCTTCACTTACAGTTTTCAGCCTATTTCTACTCCGAAATAAAGAAGCTTTCACTGCTCCTTCCGATACAGAACATACTTTAGCGATATCAGCGATACTATATTGAAAAACATCCTTTAATAATAAAATTGTGGATTGTTGTACATTTAATGAAGATAATACTTTCCCTACCATTTCATGCAAATCTGCAATTTTTTCATGTGGTTCTTCGAAAGTAACTTGTTCCCTTATTTTTTCATGAACTGATTTTGACTTTATCTGGTCTAACCAACGATTTCTAGCTATTTTATATACAAGTGTCATGCAAATATCTTTATTACTATATTTTTGAAGAACTTTACAAACTGTTTCTTGGGCGAGATCTTCCCCATCCCATCTGTTTTTCGTTAAAAACGTACAATACCTTTTTAACTCTGCATAATTTTCAATCAAAAAATTTATATTTGAATGATTCATATCGATATGTTTCTTAAACAATTGCGTTACTTTTGTGCACAAAATAACCACTCCTTTTCAGCGCTTACTTAATAAACGATTGATGAAACGAAAAAGTTACGGGACTTATAAAAAAATAATGTTTATGTTCAATAATTCGCGGTCATAAATATGTTATGTACAATTTTACGTGAGGAGGAACAAATTTGCCAAAATTAACAATTGAAGGTGCTGGCACTTTTGATGTGAAAGAAGGAACAAAGTTAGTATTAGCAATTGAAGATAACGGTGTAAACATTCTTCATCGTTGTGGTGGAAATGCACGTTGCACAACTTGTAGAGTAGAAATTATAGCGGGTGATTTCTGTGAAGCGAGTGCGAATGAAAAAAATGCGATGACAGAAAAAGGGATTGAAGATCATTTACGATTATCTTGTCAAATGCGTGTACATAAAGATATAGTCGTTCGTCCGGTACTTACAGTTGAAAATTCAGGATTAGCTGCCGGTCCACGCCCAGCGGAGTAAAATGATGAATTTAAAACAACTTGTTGGCGAATATGCTGCTAACTTTGTAAAAGATGGAATGAACATTGGACTAGGCACAGGATCTACCATATATTGGACGATACAAAAATTAGGTCAACTTGTACAAGAAGGACTATACTTTCAAGCTGTTCCAACATCAAAGGAAACTGAAACTTTAGCAAAGCAACTAAACATCCCGCTAATTTCTTTAAATGACGTACAAAGTCTTGATCTTACAATTGATGGAGCGGATGAAATTGATTCCGATTTACAGCTTATAAAAGGCGGCGGTGGCGCATTACTTCGTGAGAAAATTGTTGCCTCCTCCTCTAAAGAACTCATTATTATTGCTGATGAATCAAAACTTGTGGCTCGTTTAGGTAATTTCCCATTGCCTGTTGAAATTATCCCTTTTTCATGGAAACAAACCGAAAGTAAAATTCAATCTTTAGGGTGTCAAACAACGTTACGTATAAAAAATAATGAAACCTTTATTACTGATAATCATAACATGATTATCGATTGTATATTTCCTAATCATATATCTAATCCTGCTAATTTACACGAACAATTAAAAATGATTACTGGTGTAGTTGATTCAGGATTGTTTATAAATATGACAAGGAAAGCGATTATCGGTACTAAAAACGGGATAAAGGAACTATAATGAAAGCTGACTTTTTAAAGTCGGCTTTTTATTATTTTCTTCTTCTCTTTATAGCTATTTATTATGATATACTATGAAAACAAAAACTGATTACACTAGAAAGGACTGAACAATTTGCAATCCAGACTCATAACAAAACTTACAGATTTAGAAACTGCCTTTCACATTCGAAAAGAAGTATTTGTAAAAGAACAAGGTGTCCCTCTTGAAGATGAATTCGATACATTTGATAAAATCGGTGAAGAATGTAAACATATTTTAGTTTATTATAATGAGCTTCCTGTAGGTACAGGTCGTATACGATTTGTTGATGGTGCCGGAAAACTAGAACGCATTTGTATTTTAAAAGATTATCGTACATACGGATTAGGTAAAGTAATTATTCAAACGTTAGAAGAAATTGCCCGTAGCAAAAAAGCTACAAAAGTGAAACTACACGGGCAAACACAAGCTGAAGGATTTTATAAAAAATTAGACTATCAAACTTCTTCCAATGTATTTATGGAAGATGGCATCCCACATATACTTATGACGAAAGTATTATCATAATAGAAAGGTTACTATATGAATTTACATGAAGTATTCTTATAGTAACCTTTTTTGTATCTTATTCGTTTTGAATTATTTTTGGTAGATATTCTAATATCATATCTATAAACTTTCAATTTGCTGGCAGTATAATGTTCCTACCGCTTTCGAGTTATTAAAAACAACGCCCCGCAAGATGAAATTCTTGTACAAAAAATTTAATCCCCATGTATTGAGAGTCATACATTCATGTACCTAATAGTGACTTCTATATAAAATTTAAAATTGGTACTATTACACCTACCCCTGTATTGCTAGCCAATTTCAAAATTTTTCAAGAGGACTATTTATACAGATTTTATAATATATAGCCTTTACAATTATTTAGATTGCATGATTTGGAATGCGGTATGCTATATTTTTTTCTTTAATGGTATTTGAACCCTCTGAATAAAGATCTATATCTCGTCAATATTCTCCTGTTTTCTCTTTAAAAACCTACCAAGTAGTTTGCTAATTCGGCTAGCTGCTTTTTTTCTATATAAAATTAAAAATTATCCGTAATAGTAACACTTCTGCACTTTGTACTATAAATTTTCATATATTGTATTATGCTTGTCCAAAACGTGAGATTATTACTTACGTTATCTAAATGAAAGAAAGGAGTGAAAATATGCTCTCATCTAGTCGTAAATTCACGCACTTTAATTGTGGTGCACAAGCTCCTAGTACACTACCTGCCCTTGGTTTTGCTTTCAATGCTACTTCACCTCAATTTGCAACATTATTCACCCCACTACTATTACCTAGTACAGGGCCAAATCCTAATATTACCGTTCCCGTAATAAATGATACAATTAGTATTGGAACTGGTATTAGAATTCAAATAGCTGGTATATATCAAATTAGTTATACACTAACAATTAGCCTTGATAATGTTCCCGTAGCACCGGAAGCAGCACGATTTTTCTTGACACTAAACTCATCAACTAATATTATTGCAGGATCTGGAACCGCAGTCCGTTCTAATATTTTTGGCACTGGTGAAGTTGATGTATCCAGTGGTGTCATTCTCATTAACTTAAACCCTGGTGATTTAATTCAAATTGTACCCGTTGAAGTAATTGGTACTGTAGACATTCGTTCGGCAGCGTTAACGGTTGCACAAATTCGGTAATAAAAACTCAATGTGAGCCGAAATATATTTTTATAGATTCGACACACATTTATATTAAATAAGCATATTTTATTGTATGGTGACTATCTAGTCATACAAATTTAAAGCTCTCATAGGAGCACACTTTAATGTGTGCTTTATTTTTACTTAAAAACTAAAACATTCTCAAATAGTATACATATCAAATAGCGTTTTCAATTATTTACGATAGCGGATGTTAACCTTTTATACAAGCACTCTTTCCTTTTGTTTAATAATATATATTGATATCTCAAAGAAAGGAGAGCAACATAAGTATGGCAAATTATTTTTATAAAGATGCTAAAAAATATTATAAAAAACAATCACATTCGGACGATCAAAAAAATAACTGTTTTATTGCTTTTGTTTAATTACGGAATTTATCATCATTTAATGGAGGAAAGTAAAATTTATAAAAAAGACGACGCTGAATACGTCGTCTTTTTTATAAACAGAATAGTGAATTCTCAAGCTTCCTTTTTTGCATCAAAGCCCATGATCTTTTATTTCATTTTGAGATAAAACTTACACTGCTCTCCATAAGGATAAAGCATAAATCCAGTTTGGATCCCCATTTCCTTGATGATTTTGTACTGCTTCATACACTTTTCCTTCGTATAGGACTCTATCACCCTTTTTATACGCTTTCTTTGCATCCCACTCTCCATATGAAACGCTTTCAGTTTTTGTAGTAATTGTGAATATATCACTTTGTACGGATTCATTTCCAGCTACATCAACAGCTTTTACTACATATTTATAAGTCTTATTAGCGAGTAAATTATTATCCATATAAGAAGTCGTATTAGATGTTGCGATTTTTTTCATTGTTCCTTCTATTTCTCTATAAATATCGTAATGGTCTACACCAACATTATCGTCAGATGGACTCCACATTAGGTCCACACTTGACGCTGTCGTTCCCATACTATGTAATCCTTTTGGTTGTGTTGGTACTTCTGTATCAGGAGCCTCAACTGTTGTTTTTACTGTAAGCGCTGTACTTTCTTTCGATACATTGCCAGCTGCGTCAATTGCTTTTACAGTATAAGAGTATTCTGTACTTGGTTGTAATTTCTTATCAATAAAATGAGTGCCTGGTACGGTGTCAATCATCTCTCCGTTACGGAAGATTTGATACCCTTTTACTCCTACATTATCCGTAGAAGTGTTCCATGTTAGTTCTATACTATTCGCTGTTACTTTTTGTGTCTGAATTCCATTTGGAATACTTGGCGCTTCTGTGTCTGGTTTCACATTATTGATGAGATTTACATCAATTACATTATAGAACGCATTTGCTGTATCAGCTACATCCCATACAGCTAAAATCACATGGTAGCCACTACGATCCGTAGGTACATTGATTTTGTGTGCTACATTATTTGAAGCTGCGGAACCATCATGTTGTACAGTTCCAATTGGCTCAAAGTCTGCTCTTGTTAGTGCTTTATTTGGATTCCAGCCTATTTTAGTAATGTAGTAGTGCCATTTGCTTGTTAAATGTGGCGCTGTAAACTTCCAAGTAAACGTATTTTCTCCGCCAGTGATTGTATTTTTAAACCAACGATCTGCTGTTTGTTGATCCAAAATACCACCAAATTTTCCGCCTGCAGAAGCGATTTGTCCATCAACTGGACCAGCTTGCGGGAATCCTTTTGGTGCTTCTAAGCTTTGTGGTTCATACATAACACTTCCGCAGTTTACATTTAGTGCACCATAAGTTGGACTACATAAAGCGGAACGGCTACCAGGCTTTTCAACAAAACCATGCGCGTAAGCATTTTGAGGAATAAGTGTCGTGCCGATAATTCCTGCTGTTAATGCAACAGCTCCTAGACTTTTTTTGTTCATTTTCATGTTCTGTAGATGTTTTAAAATTCGATTATTCATGTTCATGTCCCCTTCTTGTTATACTTCGTAGTGTAATGTGGGCTTTGATGTAAAAGAATAACACGAGACAATATTGTAGTGATGTATGCGTAAGTTATGCATACACCGTAGTAAAGAAATATTTCATTCCATGTGATATATTTCACTTACTGAATATATCATGACATAGAAATTACCTAAACACGTGCAGAAGTTGTGCAGAAACAGTGAAATTATTACTAACATATAAAACTACATCTTAAAATTATAAAGTAAAAGTGCACAATAGAAATTATAAATCTTGTAAAAAAAAGGCCAGATAAAAGCATTTTGTATAAGCGGACGGATTGCACCAAGTCTTCTCGAAATATTTCTTAATCAACTTGATATGCATAGTAATGTGAGATTAAATTTTTTGAAACACCCTTCCATTTCCATATTCAATATATATCTCTATTGGATACGTGAAATTACTTATGTATTGCGAATAATCCTTAATGTTTCAAAATAGTCTCATAAAACTTGTCATACTCTTCATAGTATTGGATTTTTAATTTTTCTAATAAACTTGTATCTGGTGAAATAATGTCAATTACGTCTGTACTTATATACAGCAAATAAGTATCGTTATAAAAAGAAATATACGCTTGCTGACCACCATTAACGACATACTTGCAATATTTATATACTTCATCTTCATTGACACCTTTAATCGTAGTAAATATGATTGTACTTTCAAGATTATCAACGTCTACTTGCGTTTCTGTCCAATTTTTAATCTTCATGAACCTTCCAATTTTTGTTTTCTCATTTACTCTCTTACTTTTACCATATGTTATATAACCGGAAGTAAATGAAACGTCAATTGTATCGGGGCTTTTAAAAAGTTCAGTCAGTAGTCCTCTTAATTTTCTCAAATTCCCCTCAAATAATTCTATATCGAATCTAATTCTATTTTTTGCCTCCACTTGAAAAAATGGTGTAGCTATCATATCTTCAAAATTCACATTTAATACTTTCATTCTTTCCATATAATTAATTCCTCGCTTCATATAACATAAAAGTGTCTACATCATTTAATATAGACACCCTTTCACATATATAGTTTTAATACCGGCCAGTAAATTTAAAAATTTCATCAACTGCTTGCGTATACCCACCTGATTTTCGGAGAGACTCCTTCAAATTCAAAGCAGCTTCTTTATATGATGGATTACTTAATACTATTTCTACACTTTTACTAAGTTGATTCGCAGTTAATCCTTGCATTTGCAATTTAACTCCTGCTCCGAGACTCTCCACTCGCTTTGCGATTACTGGCTGATCTGCACTTTGCGGAATTACAACGAGTGGAACCCCGTTATATAGCCCTTCATGCATACTGTTCATCCCGCCATGAGTAATAAATAATTTTGTATATGTAAGTAGTTCAGCTTGCGGTACATAGTTTTTCACAATGAAGTTTTTAGGAATATCACCTAAATCACTTATTTTCGTTTTACTACCAATAGACATAACAATTGTATGTTTACTATTTTCGAATGCCTTCATACAAAGTTTATAAAAATTAATTGCTTCATTAAAAACAGTACCTAGTGAAATGTAAATCAGGCTTTGTTCTTCAATTGAAGTATAATCAAAATCTTCATTTTCCCCTTGTGCAGAAATAGATGGACCTACAAATTTAAATGTTTCATTAAACGTATTACCAAAAGGTTGGAACTCCTTAATCGTATACACAATAGTAAGCGGTGCTGGATTACAGAAAACTTCATACGGTGAATTTATTTCAACACCATATTTCCCTGCAATTTCTCTAGTTAAGTTTTGAAAATCATTATGTATTCTATTCTGCACTTCCACTGGGATATTTTTAGAAAGATGGTCTAACATTTGTTTAAATGATTTTTCATCCTGCGCAAAAGATGTACAGGAATTTATGGCCGGAAGATTAAGAATTTGGGCAATTAAATGACCACAGCCAAACATAGAATCGTGGATCATGTAATCAAAATATTCTCCTTCAATTTGCTCTAAAACACTAGGTATTACAATATCTGCTGTATGTAGAAGGCCGTTTATTCTTTCCTGTAAATAATTTCGACCACCGGAAAGAAATGCTTGTATAAATTTTTGATCATCTATTGTTCGTACAGTAGCACCTGTCTTCTCAATACGCTCCCTGAAAGCCTCTATTGAAAAATAAACGACCTCTTCACCGCGAGAAATCAGTTCTTCTACAACTTGTAATGTTGGATTTATATGTCCTTCTGATCCAGCGTTAATGAATAAAATACGTGCCATTCAAAATACTCCTTACATTTTAAAATTTCTATGTTGTAAAGAGTATGGATATTTTCCATACTCTTTACGGTATTTTATGTATCATTTTCCTGCTTAATTGACCTAGCAAGCCTAAAACCGAGATCGTCTATATGAAATGTAGGATGGCTACGACGGCGACAAGTCGCGCCGCAACCTCTAGCTGCTTCAGCCCAACTACCACCACGAAAAATTCGGTACGATCCGTACACTTTTTCATCATACAAGTCATAGCACCATTCCCAAACGTTTCCTAACATATCATAAAGTCCCCATGCATTCGGCTCTTTTTTACCGACGTCATGAATTTGTCCAATTGAATTTTCATTATACCACGCTATTTTCTGAAGTTCCCCATATGTATATCCCGTCGTACCTGCTTTACATGCGTATTGCCACTCTGCCTCAGATGGCAATCGGTAGCCGTCAGATTCTATATTACAACTAACCTTTTTTCCATCATCACTAATAGAATAATACGCTGTTAATCCCGCTTGTTTAGAAAGTAAATTACAAAAAGCAATTGTATCATTCCATGAAATATTTACAATTGGTTTATTACTATCTTTATCATTATTTAATGTAGGATTTGTAATGGCATTATATATTTCCATTGTTACAGCATACTTTGCAAGAAGAAATGGTTTTATTTGAACTTGCCATTCTTTTTTTATTCGATCATCTCTTAATACTACCTCTCCTGCTGGAATTTCCATCATATTAGAATCAATCGAGCGAATGAATGTATTCAATAGTATCCCCCCATATTACTTCTTTTTAAAATCTAACTACTTATCTTATCGTACTTCTTCAAAAACCGTTTCACTTCATTTGGAGATTTTAAAATAATCACTTCTTTTCCTTTACTTAATTGATCTAGTCTATTTAAAATGGCAGGTTTTTTCTTATTCGGATACTCCCATATCCATTTAAAGAATTGTAAATCAAGTCTTTCTTCACATCCGGCACCCATATCCGGTCTTGTTTTATTTCGATATTGTACAATTCTTTTAAAAGCACGATAAACACAAATCGTTCTATGAATATCAAGAAAGATAATTGTATCCGCTGCATTCAGTCTTAAATCCATCGTCCCGCCATAATTCCCATCAATAATCCACTTTTCTTCTTTAATTAAGTTTTTTTGAACTTTTCTTTGTTCTTCTCGAGGAACACCTTCCCAGTTCGCTTTCCAAAACAATGCATCAAGATGATGCACCTTAATATTTAGTTTATTTCCTAACTGCTTTGCTAATGTAGATTTTCCTGAACCACCAGAACCAATTAATATGATTTTTTTCATATTCATACGGTCCTTACTATAGATTCTTCAATATCTTCCTTATTTGCAAAAATCCAGAAGAACATCTCTTCATTCAACTTTAATAAATTTGGTAACTGAACAAAATAAGTAATAAAGATAACTTGAATAGAAAGCATGACATACCAAATGGATTGTAGTTCTTCTCTCGTTAAAATGCTTTGTTTATAATATCCTTCAAAGATTTTGCTGACAATATGTAACCATTTCCCTCTTCCTGTTTCATCACTAAATAGCTCACTTAATATACTTGTACAGCAGTAGCATAAATCGAATACTCTTACATTGCTTTCTAAAAGTTCAAAATCTATAAATCCTTGAAATTCATTGTCATGAAAAATTACATTCGATAAGTGCATATCACGATGAATAATTTGTTTCGGTAGTGGGTGAACCGTTTCCTTGAAAACTGTACGTATTTGATCCATTTTTCGAATGACATTCCGATGGACAGATGCATTCTTTTCTAAAATTGGTAAGGCCCATTCGTATACCACTTTATACAATTCTCTTTTTATTAACTCGTTAGCACTTTTCACTGAATGTAGTGCTTGATGTAAATTAGCTATCTTCTCTCCAATTGTACTTCCTAGCTCTTTTAGTTTTTCTGTATCTTTTATTTCTAATACACTTCCACCAATATATTCGTACAAACAATAATACTTCTCTTTATAAAATACGTACCTTTCATCATTTCTCGTTTTTACTAGTTTTTGTACTTTAACTCCTTTTTCATCAAGCTGTTCTAATACATTTAGTTCAACTAGAAACTGTTTTATCGATCTCATTCCCTTTAAAATATACGCTTTATTATTACAGTAAATCTTCGTTACGTTTGGTTGAACTTCAATAGTTGTGACATCTTCATCTTCAAACCAAAACTTTGCAATTTCTAATATATCCTCCATATACAAATACCCCTTTTAAAATTCACTTATTTCTTCCGTAACATAAATTCACAAAGCATTCCCACTCCAACACCAATTGCATAAGCAACTACATCACTCCACAAAAATCCGTAACCTAAAACGAGTCCCCCTAAAGTCGTTGCACGAATATTATCAATCCAAGGTGCATGGTACAATTGGCTAATTTCAATCCCGTAGCAAAATATTAAACTCATAAAAGCTAATTTCTTCGTTTCTATTTTAGGAAACAAAAATCCGAATCCAACGAAAATCATTAATGCCCATAAAGCATCACCTAAGTAATCATTTAATAAATGAGGTAACGCAAAAGCAAACTTTCTAGAACTAAGACCTAACATAATAACAACTATAGTAAACATTACATATAGTAATTGATTTCGTTTTATATTCATTTCAAAAGCTCCTAATTCATCATGTAAAACTGCAAATAGCTAGTAAAATACAATCATTTTACTAGCTATTTATTACTTGCTTTCATAATAAGAAAATGTGGATTTGTACTTAAATAATGATATGATTTTCTGTCTACTTCTCTCATTTTTTCAATCGGCTTCGGTTCCACTATTTTTTCTAATACAAAATAGTTTGTTGTTTCATTGATTATGTCTTGGAGCGACCTCCTAAAAAAACTAACTTCTATTGTAATATTTGGTTTAACCCAAGTATCTACTAATAATTGTTTTTCAAAATAATCTTCACATGTAAACTTTGTGAAATCCATAAAAGGATGATGAACGGAATATATAAGTTCTCCACCCGGCTTCAATACGCGCTGAAATTCTTGAAATACTTGCGTCCAATTTTCTAAGTAATGAAGAGTTAACGAACTTACAATGATATCATACGTATTATTTTCAAATGGCAATGTTTCTTGCAAATCGTGACAAAGGAACGTTGCTTTTTCTCCCATACTTTCTTTTACGACTTTTACCATTTCAGGACTTATGTCAATTGCTGTAACGTTAGCACCTCTTCCTACGAATTGAGAAGTATACCATCCAGCGGCACATCCAGCATCTAGTATTCTCTTCCCTTCTAGTTCCCTTGGAATAATCTCCATCATCGCAGGTCTTTCATAATAACTATTATATGGATTTGCCAAATCTACATTTTCTTTATATGTACTCGCTAATTTATCATACGTATCTTTGACTGCGTCTTTCATTATATCCACCCCTAATACATATTAATCCATTAACTCTTGCTGCTTTTTCTTTGAAAATGATTGTAGTACTAACTCATACGACCAATCGATCATTTTATTAATTTGCTCCTGTTCTACTCCCTTATGTATATACACTGTATTCCAATGTTTCTTATTCATATGATACCCTGGAATTATTGTGTCTGGATAATCTTCTCTTATTCGTAAAGCGAGCTCTGGATCACATTTTAATGTAATTGCAGCTTTTTCACCTTCTTCATGGTTCACTATCGCAAATATTTTATTATTGAGTCTCATACATGTTGCACTCCAGCCATCTGGAGAATCCTCTGTCGCTTTTCTTTTTGATAAACAATATGCTCTCGTTGCATTCATTTTAAATGGCACCTCTTATTCTTTCACTATTTGATTACGATGCATCACAATTTGCTTCGTCGCTTTAAATTGCTGTTCCCCATAAAAATTTATGAGTTTCTCTCCGCAAAATAGACTAACAATATCAATATGAGATATCTCTTCCAGTAACATTGTAAGCATATTCTCTCCAATGCCTTTATTTCTTACACTTTCATGTACGACAACATCTTCTATGTACGCTCGAAAAACACCATCTGAAACGACTCTAGCAAACCCAATTAACTCATTTTCTTTCCATACCCCAATTGCTATGCTATTCTTTAACATTTTTTCAATATCGATTTCTTTTCTTTCTGGCCACCAACCGACAGAGTCGTAAAGCTTCTTTATTTTCTCTGCACAGATTGGTCGTTCATGTTGTAATTTATACGTGTACATATTCTTTCTCCCATCAACTAGTATACATAATATTATTATAATCTCTTTTCTAAAAAGTGTTGACTATACCCTTTCGGATGATCTTCAACGACACCATATTCTCGGTAGCCGTGCTTTTTATAAAATTCCGGTGCTTGGAAACTAAATGAATCTAGTAATATGAGTCTACATCCTTTTTCCTTCGCAATGTCTTCGATTTTATGTATCAGTTGACTTCCATAACCATCATGACGAACGGATTCATCAACCCATAAAAAATCGATATGAAGATGATAAAAATACATCGTTCCTGTTACGCCGCCAAAGATTTTCCCTTCCTCATCTTTCACTACAAGGCTTACTTGTTCCATCGGCTGCTTTACTTCATCTGTTAAGATGGACATATTATATTGAATGACTTTATTTCTGATGTATTCTCCTTCATTACGAGTACCATTCTCTATGTGTTTCATATATATTTCTTCCTTTCAACTTAGTAAATTGCATCTAATTTTTATTTCGCCTTTTTAAAATACTAATGAATACAAATCCACCATGTGTAACAAAACATGAAAAACCAATTATCCCAGGTACAGAGACATAGCCTGTTCGTACATAACTTATAGCTGCAAAGCTAGTAATTAACATTAAAATAGATGGCCAAAATATTAGAGCCGTTTTTCTTCGTCTCTGTTTCGATGTACGTTCTTTCTCTTCAGAAACACGTGTACCAAATAGCAATACAATACAAATAAGAATCGCTGCAAAGTAAATGGTATCTAATGACAAATTGTGATCATATAGTGCGATTCCAACTTCAAGAGCAATAATCGTTACAATTAAAATAATAATTGTTGAAGTCTTTAAGTTTCGTTTCAATCGCTCACTCCTAGCATGCTTTCACTATATGCTTTGTAAATGTATTTCAAAGCTGTTGCAATAGTTTCATCAACCTCTATATTATGAACTCGCTCGGGTAAATCTTTTCCCCCAATTACATAAAGAAACGGGAATTCGTTAAACATTCCCATTATACCAATATTTATTGTAGCTGTGGGCAATCCACCTGTCATATGAGCTAAATGAAAATACGGTATACTTTCATAGTCCCCTTGTTGTCTTACCATTCCATTGATAATTGGTTCCCATACTGCTGGTTCTACTTTATAGCCTTGAAAAATATGTACTAAAAGCGAAAGAACTTGATTTAATTCTCCAACATTTTTCTCATCTCTAGCATTCTCTTGTATATAAATTTTTGAAAAATACGTTTGGACATTTATTTTCACAGCATCCCATCCACCGCAGTGCTTTACAACCGAGTGAGCAATATAACTGTCGTGACAAGCTATCATCACTTCTACTGCTTTACTAAGTGTTAAAGTACTTCTTCCTTGTAGATGCGGATATAACTGTGCACTATCTTCATGTGGATGAAATTTAATGTGATGAAGTATATCATTCCAATTACGTTTATTTTCCTTCACCATTTGTGCTGCTACAAATCCAATTACTACTTTTGCTGCCGATGCTAATGGAATATATAATTCACTATTATATGAAGTAATTATACATTCGTTTTTTGTAGAATAAATAGCTACTCCTACATGACCAACTTGTATCTCTTTCATTTTTTGAATGACAGTTTCCATTTCCATTCCTCTTTTCACATCGTTATATCACCTTCTAATAATTCAATATGGAATATAAAAAACCTTTTTTGACAGGTTATTTTTGTAATGACAATTAGAAAAAGGTAGCATGAATTACTCCTTGCTACCTAAAACATTCATTTTCACGAAAAACTTCTAATCTTCTATAGGATTTTCAGGCCCGTTAAGCTCCAATTGATAAAAGGCTAAATCTAGCCATCTATTAAACTTATAACCAGCTTTTTGTATTGTTCCGGCATGAACAAATCCATAATTTTGATGCAAGGCTATACTTTTCTCGTTTTCCGCATCGATTCCAGCAATTAAGGTCATATATTCTCTTTCTTTTGCGGTTGCGATTAATTTTTCCATCAAAGAGGATCCAATGCCATTTTTTCTATATTCCTTATCAACATACACAGAATGTTCAATTGAATATTTGTAAGCAGGCCACGCTCTAAATGGGCCGAATGTCGCAAATCCCACTACTTTATTATCTAGTTCATATACGAAAATTGGATAGCCATCAGCTTTTTTTTGTTCAAACCATTCTATTCTATTTTCAAGGGTTACAGGTTTATACGCATATACAGCTGTTGTATAAAGTATCGCATCATTATAAATGTCTAAAATATATGCTACATCTCTTTTCGTTGCTTCCCTGATCATTGTTTTCTTCCTTCCCTAATGCTTATCTTCTTTCACTATATTTTTAACAATTTTATTTTACCGAAATTTCTGTTTTATTCCCACATACGAATACTTGATTTTCGGAAACCATCAAATATATTAATCGCAGCGGACAACGTATAAATGATAATTCCACCGCCAACTAACCACGTTTTAAATCCTTCTGGGGAAATAGTAAACACATTTGCCAAATACGTAATAAATCCTTCATTAAATATATGTGGATTTACTACAATTACAATGAATACTATCGTTCCGACTACTTGAAGAATACCATTTCCGATTGCCAATCTTTTCGTCCATTGTCCTTGTACTAACTTATAAAGAGATATAGCTACTTCAAAAACGATCATAACCAAAATAATTGGCCAATATTGAAGTAAAACATCTTGATTAAACGTTGGCGCGATAAACTTCAGTCCGTTTTCCGTACCATTATATACGCCTACAAGATGGTTTGCATAAAAGTAAAGGGTAGCCCATATTGCTGTCCACATTAAACCTCCAAAAACTTCAAACTTTGAGATTGCCTTTTTCTTCGGGATATACGAGATATTTTTCAAATCATCTGGCGTCCATTTTTTTAAACTTGTTGTTAATGGGTGTGGATCCTTTTCTTTATCAGTTCTTTCTAAAACAGCAAAAACAAGTGTCAACCAGAAAAACACATGGAGGCCTACTTCAACAATTTCCCCAATGCCTTTACCTATCAATTTTAAAATAACATCTAATACTGCTTGATCACCAGTATAGCCTATAAAATTTTCTGCAACCATTGCAATGAGTGCGATAACAGCTGCAATTGGTATAATCATTTTTAATAACGTCGTATATACATCAAAATAACGTGGTCCAATTAAATGCATCGGTCTATCCAAATACCCATTAGCCAATGAAACTGGACTTCCCAATTTTTCGAGAACGCTCTTCACATCATCCTCATTATAATCGTCTGGTAACATATCCTCTATTGTCGACCGTAGCTCAAGCGTAATATCTTCACGATTTTTTTCAGGTAATCTCTTCGCCACTTCTTGGACGTACATATCAATCAAACTCATTCTCGTCCTCCTCCTTTAATAGGTTATAAAGTTCTTTCGAATCCTTTATCCACTCCTGTTTCAATTGTAAAAATATCTCTAGTCCATATTCACTTAAAACATAATACTTACGAGGTCTACTCTCCGTTTTATCCCAACTACTCGTAACTAGTTTCTGCTTTTCTAATCGACGAAGTAGTGGATATAAAGTACTTTGATCAATTGTAATCCCTGATTGCTCCAATAATTGGACAAGTGAATATCCATACTGCGGCGTTCTTAATTGGCTTAAAACCGCTAATGTCAATGTCCCTCTTCTTAACTCAGTAATTAATGAATTTAATAAAGTATCCATTCACCCACCTCATTTTTATTACTATATGTCATACAGTATGTGTTTTATACTATGTATCGTACAGTATTCGTGTGACAAAAACAATCATCATTTACCAAAAAACGGATAAAAAAAGCACAAACTATACGATTTGTGCTTTTCTAGCTAACTTATATATTTATAACACGCTTAACTTTGTACCTCTGGTAATATAAACTCTCCTTTTTCTTTAGGAAATGGGATAACCCCTACAATCGACTCAACATTGATTACTCCATATACATGCGGGTATTCTTGACCATTTGAAGCAAGTTCATATTTTATTTCTGCTTTTACCAAGGATGGATTTATTGTAAGTAATAAAACCTCTTCTTCATGAAAGAAATGTTTTTCTGCAACCTTTAAAGCTTGTTCAAATAATGAACAATGAATAAACCCCTCTTTTATAAGTGACTCTTCATGAATTTCTCCAGTTGTTTTTGCGATTTCCCATTTTCTTTTTGTTATTACTTTTGTAATCATAGCTTTTCCCCTTTTTTAATATATGTAATGATATAATAACACTAAAATTTCCAACAAATGATTAGTTGATTGGAGAATCTCAATGGATAAAAAATTAGAAGAGATCATTGTAAAATCATTTTTTACTAAGCGCCTTCAAAATAGAGTACTATTTGAGCTTTCTTCTTCAAAAAAACGTAAAGATGCGATCGGTCGACTTTGCCATAATTACAGAATTACGTTACGTGAAGAATATATGATTGAAATTCCTAAGCCTAATTCTTGTCCAATTGATATAGGAGATCTGTTAAAAAAACATGGGGCTGTTGATTCTTGTTACGCCATATCATGGGACACAAAAATCGATGGAAAAACACTCCCTTTGCTGGACGCATTAGAGGCTGCTGTTGGAATGGGAATGCCTTCTATTCTATACTCAATTACAAATCAAGTTGCGTATTTTGAAGCAGAACAAGAAACACTTCCATCACCAAGATTTATACTTAAACGCACATATTAATGCATATAACTCCATTGCACTTTTTTTACTTTATTATATTATTTAAATAACCGCTCAGGTCGTTAATTCATCTAGCTTTTAAATATAAAAAAGAGGATTTTCATACCCTACTAGAAAATCCTCTTTTTACATTTATTTTAATCCTTTAATTAAAGGCGACGCTTCACCGCTATGGAAAATCCATAAATCATGCAGTGATCTCGTACATGCGACATACAGTAACTTCGCATCATGCTTTGTATTTTTATAATGTTCTTCATCAACATCCATTAGAATTACAGCGTCAAATTCTAAACCTTTCGCTAAATATACAGGTACTACTGAAATACCACCTTCATATTTACTTTGATTTGCTTCAATGACATTTACCGTCAATCCTGCATTCGTTAATTTCTCATACATATCGTGGCATTCATCATCTGTTCTACCTATTACCGCAATTGTTTTCACATCTTCATTTTGCAAATGCTTTATTGTCTTCAAAACTTCAGTGAATTGATCTTCTGCATGGATTACTTTTACGTCTTCACCGCTACGGAAAACTGGTGTTGCGAGCCCCACTGGTATTTCTGCATTTTTAATAATTTCATTTGCGAATTCAATAATTTCTTTTGTAGAACGATAACTTCTAGTCAATTCAAAATAACCTGTTTCTTGGAATACTTCCTTAAATGCGTTCCAATCTTCAATTCCTTGGTAATCATAAATCGCTTGCGATAAATCACCTAATATAGTGAAAGAATTACCTAGTGTAATTTCTTTTAATACATACACTTGAAATGGCGAAAAATCTTGCGCTTCATCAATAACGACATGATGAAACTTCTGACCGATTTCAATACCTGTTATGCGATGATGGATGTAAATTAAGGCAGGTAAATCTTCTACATACACTTCTTTTTTACGACAACTCTTTTCTGTTTCTTTAACAAGTTCTTCAGGTAAAACTTCGAGTATTTCTTTACTTTTCAATATTGAACTATACAGTGAAAGAGCACTCATTTTTGGCCAAAACTTCATATATGTGTTCAATCTCTTAGTCGCTTCTTTTTTGAGCAATTTTTTCTCGTTCGTTTCCCCAAACTTTTTAAGTTCAATTTCAATCCAGCGCTTCATGCGGCCTACTAAACGTTCTCTTCTTTTCTTTAGTGGATAATGTTTATATTCAACTTGCATCCATTTTTTAATGTCTTCCACTGGAATAATCGCTTTATCCCACGCCTCAAAATCGTTTGTCGGAACTAAGTCATTTTCAAATTGAATCATTCTCTCTTCAATAAACGCCTTAAATTCCAGTGTACCCTTTAATTTACCGAGCATTACCTTACTTTCATCACGATTAATTGAAAATGCTTCTTTCAATTTCTCTTCTGTTTGCTTTAGTTTCACTGAATCATCTAACGTACGCAATGCCCAATCTGGAAACGTTGTTTGACTAATATTCCCTACCCCTAATTCAGGCAGTACACTCGAAATATAATCTAAAAACAAGCTGTTCGGAGCAAATACAATCATTCTTTCTGCCTCTAACTGTTCACGGTATTCATAAATTAAAAAAGCAAGGCGATGTAAAGCGATTGTTGTCTTTCCGCTCCCTGCAACCCCTTGAATAAGTAATGGTAAATTTCTTTCCGCTCGAATAATATCATTTTGTTCCGATTGAATCGTTGAAACAATATCCTTTAGTTTATTATCTTTATTCTCACCTAATCGATATAGAAGAAAATCATCGGCATGCGATACATCTTCATTTCCTTTCACATATGTATCAACAACACGTTCAAGTTCTCTTTTACGAATGGAAATGTTTCGTTTTAAATACACATCACCTTCAACTAGCCCATCTGGTGATTGATAAAACGCTAGTTCTTCTCCACCGGTAAATGAATAAAACATACTTGCGACAGGCGCTCGCCAATCGATAACAATTGGTTTCATCGTGTCCTTATCTGAAACACCTACTTTACCGATATAAATCGGCATAACTTGTTCTTTTCCATCCTCTTGAAAGTCTAGTCTTCCAAAATACGGCTCTTCCACACCGATACGTAAGTTCTGTCTATTTGACTCCCTCATGCTTTCAAGAATTTGCTCTTTAAAATCTTCTCCATAATAAACCGGGATT
The DNA here is from genome assembly GCF_016483245.1 of Bacillus cereus group sp. N31. Classification (NCBI taxonomy): domain Bacteria; kingdom Bacillati; phylum Bacillota; class Bacilli; order Caryophanales; family Bacillaceae; genus Bacillus; species Bacillus cereus group sp. N31. The sequence continues at coordinate 120,690 of NZ_JAEHCH010000011.1, forward strand.
TTTTCAAGCTGTTCTAATTGATCATCCATCGTATGTAAAGTATCCCTCATTTTTTGTAACTCATCTTCAAATATGTTGCTCATTTCGACGATTCCCTCCTGTCCGTTCTAATTTTTCAGTCGAAATATAATTGTATTAAAAATCCATTCGCAAAGTCAATAGTTCTAGTGAGAATTTTCTAAAATATAAAAGAGTAACTATTAATCCCTACTCTGCTTTGCTTTAATTCGATATAACATATTTAAAACATTCTTTATTAATTTGAGAAGTTCAATTAAAAGAAACAATAAAAAGCAGATAATGAAATATTTCATTATCTGCTTTCCAATTTTATATAGTTACTTCTATTATACTTTTTGATATAAAAGCCAATCCCCAGAATTAATCACTTTCTTTAACATCTTTTTATCCTGAGCAATATACACATACGCATGTATTTCCGTATCAGCAACATACACTGTTTGCGTTATTCGGTCATATAAATCAGTCTCTGCATTACCTGTATATTCTTCTAGTTCATCTAACTTATGCAAAACATCATCATTTACTTCATAAACTTCCCCATATACCTTTACTTCATCAGAACAAATCATGGCCGGATATCCTTCGTTTGTATCAAATAATTCCCCATACGTCCATGCTCCGTCTGCGATGCATGTTGCACCTTGCATATAATGAGCATTCGTTTGCCCTCTTCTTAACGTGCCATAAACGAAAACATGATACATAAATCCCTATCCCCTTTGTATGTCTCTACTTTCTTATTTGTAAATAAGCACGGATCATAAAGTAACTCACTTCATTTGGAAGCTGTTCTTTAATAGATTTCAAACCACCTTCTGCATTTTGTACAGCAGTTTCTATAAGAGATTCATACTCTTTTGGTACAAAACTTTGCCAATCTACTTCCATCCCATCCTCAAAAGAGCGAATTAAATGGTTTTCAATTGTTTGTCTTGATAGATCACGTTCTTTTGCAATCTCATTTAGGTCAATTCCTTGTTTATACATTTCATACGTTTCCAAATGAGAATTCGCTGAAGCTTTTCCTGATTTTTTACGCTCAGAAACAACTTCTGTCTTAATTGTTTCTGCATAGTTTGGATTTTCATCAATAAAATGCTGAACTGCTTGTAAGAAGTGCGAGCCATACTTCACAAGTTTGTGTTCTCCAATACCTTTTACTGTTAACAGTTCGGAATCATTTCGCGGCATTTTTGCACACATATCTTTTAATGTTTGGTCAGAGAAAATAACGAACGGAGGTACACCTTCTCCTTGTGCGATTTCTTTACGTACTTCACGCAACACTTCAAATAAAGGATGATCTTGGACGATTTGTCTCGTCTCTACTCGTTCTTTTCGTAGAACATTCTCATTACCAAGTAATACTTCTTTCCCTTTTCCGGTTACTTTTAATGTCGGATACGTACCATGTTCAACTGCAATTAACTCATCTGAAATTAAAAACTCTATAAAGTCACTCACTTCTTTTACACTACGGTTTGATAAAAGGCCATACGTTGGTAAAGTATGAAAATTAAATTCAATAACTTTCTTATTTTTCGATCCAGTTAATACTTGTGCAATCATTTGTTTTCCAAATCGTTGGTTCGTTCTAATCATACAGGATAAAACCATTTGTGATTCTCTCGTCACATCGATGCTCTCACGGTCGTCCGTACAATTACCGCAGCGTCCACAATCTTCTTTCGGTTCTTCTCCAAAGTATTGCAAAATGAATGATTGTAAACATTGTTCTGTATGACAGTAATCAGTCATATTTTGCAATTTTTCAAGTTCATTCGAAAAACGTGATTCTCCTGTTGATTGATCAATTAAAAAGCGTTGTACTTGCACATCTTGAGAAGAATATAACAAAATACATTCACTATCTAATCCGTCACGACCAGCACGTCCTGCTTCTTGATAGTAACTTTCCATATTTTTTGGCAACTGATAATGAATAACGTAACGAATATTCGATTTATCAATACCCATTCCGAATGCAGATGTCGCTATCATTACACTTACTTCATCTCGTAAAAAGATTTCTTGTTGCTCATTTCGATCATGATCACTCATACCAGCGTGATATTTTGATACCGAAACTCCCGCTTTCATTAAATCTTCATACAACTGATCAACTACTTTTCTAGTAGCTGCATATATAATCCCTGATTCCTTTTGATTTTGACGAATATAATCCGCTAAATAAGCATTACGATCCTGTCCTTTAATGACAGAAAATGATAAGTTCTCACGCTCAAAAGTTGTCATAATTGTATTTTCTTGATTAATTTCAAGCGTTTTGCAAATATCATCACGTACTTGCGGAGTTGCTGTCGCTGTTAACGCTAATACGAGCGGTTTTTCTGGGAGATAATCTAGTATACGATGTATATGTAAATAACTTGGACGGAAATCATGTCCCCACTGCGAAATACAGTGCGCCTCATCAATCGCAATCATCGGGATTTTCATATCGATAAGTTGATCAACAAACTCCATTGAATCAAGACGCTCAGGAGCGACATAAAGTAACTTATAATGCCCTTGTTTCGCTAATTGAATTCTATGATTAGCTTCTGTCATTGAAATAGAACTATTAATATACGTAGCGGATATACCGTTTTGTATTAGTGTATCTACTTGGTCTTTCATAAGTGAAATCAAAGGTGATATTACTAACGTCGTTCCTTCGAATACTAATGCGGGAATTTGATAACAAATTGACTTACCTCCGCCCGTAGGCATAATGCAGACTGTATCTTTCCCCTCTAATACATTTTTAATTGTTTCATCTTGCCCTCTTCGGAATGACGAATAACCGAAATAAGACGCTAAAAGTTCTTGTGCTTTTGTAAACAAAAAAGATTCACCTGCTTTTCTTTATCTTTCATCTACTTCTATTATATCATCACTTATGCGACTTGAAAGCGATGAATAAATGCTTATTGTTTTTTCATTATTCTATATTTCTCCTCGTATTTAATATTAATTAGCATCGGTGTTTTGTATGTTTCACAACATTTAAAACATACATCCATTACACATGAAGAAAGCATTTCAATTTTAATATTCATTTTATTGCCCTTTCTTGAATACTACTAATCGTATACATATAAATGCAGGAGGTTACTATATGAAGCATCGTAATATGGGTTCCACCAAGGCAAAAACGAAAACAAAACAACTCCAATTCTCTAATAATGATGCGTGGAAATATGAATCATACTATAAATACCAGCCATTATTCTCTTATAAAAAGATTTTTAATTTTCTTTCTCAACTTTTTAGACGTTAATATATGCGTAAAAATATATCATTTACAGAAGGTTTCTCAATATGAAACGTATAGACTTACTAAAATTCAGTTGTTATCCTATATAATAATCAGTTAGATAAACCCCTTAAAAAGACCTGCTCATAATAGCAGGTCTTTTTCATGATTACATATTTTTGTGCACTTCAATTTCACTTCCAAGTCTTTTCTCCATTTTATAACCAGATTTAAATCCCAACAATTCATGATAATCATAAAAAGTAAAATATAAATTGTTCACATGTAATTATGCAATTCTTTTTTCTCAATACACAAAACGCATTTTACTTGTTACTATAAAAGTACTCCAGATGAGTTTTTGCTCATCTACATTATCTAGTTAATGGGGCCTGCCGCGGGAAGCAGGTCCCTTTGACTTTATTAAAGTTCCATTTTCATTTGGACACATTTACCAGGTTTTTTTAAAAGAATTTTATGATAATATTACGTAGTCGAGTCCGACATCTCGGCAATACCCTTTAGAGGCTCTGCAACTTCCCTTGCAGAGCCTCTTTTACTTTATATTCAATTTATTTATATATATCACAATATCATTCATTGAATTTCTCCATTTCAAATTACCTGAAAATTATCTAGGACACGTAACTAAAAATAAATCTTTATCATACTTTGAGTTATACATGTTCAAAGGAGTGTTACTTTTTATGTATTCTTATTGGCAATCGTATTACTCCCCCTATCATAACCTTTATGTAAACTATGATTTATCCGTACGTAACTACCGAATAAGTAAAAACGAGAATTTTTTAAAAGGATATATACGTTCTTTATGGGAACAACACGTCGCTTGGACGAGATTGGCTATTATAAGTATTGTCTTTAATTTACCCGATGTTAACGTTACTGTTGGACGGCTTCTACAAAACGCAACACATATGGGACTATCACTTGAGCCCTTCTATGGCGAGGATGCAGTAAAGAAATATAGTGCATTAATTAAAGATCATTTAGTAATTGCAGCCGATCTTGTGAAAGCCGCAAAAGCTGGTGATCAAAATGCAGCTGCCGCTATAGAGAAGAAATGGTACGCTAATGGTGATGAAATTATTGAATTTCTTCACAGTATCAATCCATATATAGATAAAGAGGAATTTAGAAAAATGTTTTATGAACATTTAGCACTAACGAAATCAGAAGCGCTTGCCTTCCTTAATAAAGATTTTGAAGCAGGAGTAAAACTTTACGATAAAATTGAAAAAAAAGCATTAGAAATGGCCGACATGATAACAAACGGAATCGTAAAACAATTCCCGCAAGTATTTCAATAAACTGAGACGTTAACCAGTGATGGGTTTGTACATCCCCACCGATTACTAACCCAGACCAATCAGGGTTTCACGAGCATTTTATCTCCCGCCTAACTTCTCTACTTAAGCTGAATTTCAAGGTGTGATTCTTACTTCTCGTCAAATGCGGGATAAAAATAAGCATAAGCCGATTTCAAAAAAAAAATCGGCTTATTTAGCTTTCTCTCAATGTTATTTCGCCTCTCCTCTTTACATTTAACGTATATCGATATATTTTATTTATATCCGTTTTTTATAGGAGGAAATAGTTTGATTAACGCCATTGGTCTCGTATTTATACTCACAAATAAACACGAGAAAAAGAAGAAAGTGTATTTGAATGAAAAATTTGCATTAATAGACATTATTGATTCTAAAGAGGTAATTGATGATGAAGGTAACTCATTAGTAGAACTCACTTGTAAATACAGTATATATTTAGATGAAAAATACTACTGTAAATCTCTCGATGATTATACTGGACAAGTATTCCCCTTTTTAAGCGCTAAAATAGGAAAAGGACTTCTTAGAAATTTAAATTATTACTTTTCTTACGTTGATGCCTATGATAAAAAACCACCTGTTAAAGAAATAAGACCGCTTATGAAACAAGTAACGAACAGATAACAATAATCATTCAAAAAGAAAGCATCTAACTTCTGATGTTTTCTTTTTTGAATCAACAACTTGTTGCCTTCCATCCTCTTCTAAATGTATGTATCCAGGCATACTTTAAATTAAAAACATTGGAGGATTAGACTGAATGAAATACTCAGAAACAATTGTTAGTAAAAGACTTCGAACACTAAAAATGTCTAGTATGTTTATCATACTAGTTTTAATCGCCTGGCTTGGATATACAAAATTACTTTATGAAAATGGATTTCTTCAAGAAAAAAAGAATTCAGTAGAAGTAATGAATACTGGCATTACAGGAGAAATTGAACAGATTTTCCATGTGAATTTACAAGGTTATCGTAAAACAAACATTGATGCCGTTATAGCTGAAAGTAAAACCGACCCGAGCGAACTATCCTTACTTGAGCTCGTTAATACATCTTGTTCACGAGATTGCATAAGTGAACCAATAACATACGTAAACGCAAACAATGGCTATATTTTTTATAAAGAATCTGGCGGAACTAATGTAACTATAAAAATTAAAAAGCGAGATACATGGGAAATTGAAAAAAAATTAGTTCAAGTTGGAATATAAAAGGTTCATACACAAAAAGAGTACTTACTTTAAAGTAAGTACTCTTTCAAAAAAATTACCACTTGCGGCATTTATCGTCATCATCGTCACGCTTACGATTGCAACGGCAATCATCACAATCACAATGACGTTTACGTCTACAGCAGCAATCGTCACAATCTCTACGTCTGCATCTTCCAAACATTAGATCATCCCAAAATCTATTACAATCCCGGAACTGTCTACAACGACAATTGTTTCCCATGAATATGACTCTCCCTTCAATGGCATTCATCATATTCTATGTTTGAAAGTATAAAAAGGCTTGTTTACTAGTCTATTTTATATGTATTATAAATAGTTTCATTCATATAACTTTGTATTACAAATCATTTTCAGCGCCTTTTTTCTAAGGTTATACTTCTTTCTGCGCTTCCACAGCCCCCTTCAACCTCTGCAGCATATACCCGATCCCTTTACATCCTTCTAACGGATATGTAATGATTTCTTCTGGATATAACTTTGTGACTACTTTTTTATGCTTCTTTCCCGCAAGCAAAACAATTTCGTCAAACTGTATTAAACCTTTATCAATCATCTGTTTTTGTAGTTGCTCTATACTAATAACTTCATCACTCTTCGAATCAAATGCAAGATCATAGTTTTCTTGTACAATATCATTCGGCTTTAAAAATCCATGCTTTGCTGATAAAATAACCCAATCATCAAAAAACTCAGTTGCGTACGCCTGACATGCTTTCCCGAAAGGACTAATATATACATTCTTCGCCTCAGTAGGTCCATAATCTACATACTTATCCCAGATTTTCTTCTTTCCACATGGGATTATACATAATCTTTTCATCTATATTTTTTACCTCTTTTCTTCCTTATGTTAAATCAATTATTTCATACATTTCCCTCGCAAAATACTATATAATAATTCCAAACGTCACAATTGAATATTTCACCATATTTATATCGATTTCCACTCATATTTCACTTCTTTTCAGAAGCATAGTCCAATTTTTTTCGTTCTACATCTACGTAGTACACTGCACTCTATACAAATATAATACTACTTCATAAACATTTTGTGAGCTTAATCTTTAAAACAAATCATAAAAATTGTAATATATGAATATATTTATTTTATTGTTTTTTTAAAGGAGGTGAACAATAATGAAAAATATTATCCCTGCACTATTCGTCTATTTTATCGTTTGTGTTATTGTTATGATTGTTCCAGCATCTGAAGGCTATAATTCTATTAGTTGGAAGTTGTTTGTTGGGCAAGCATACGCAATACCCATTTTCCTCATTACTGCTGTTATTACATTTTATATAAACAGGAAAAAGTCTTACGAATAAAGTGAAACTTTAATCCGTGAGGGTTTTCTTCATCCCCCACGGATTATTGGCCTTCACCAATCGGGCTCTTACGGACAGTTGATCCCTCACCTAACTTCTTTACTTTCGCTGAACTTTGAGGTAATGCTCTTACTGTCCGTTAATGCGGAATAAACAGTTATAAGGATAGCTAATGCTGTCCTTATTTTCATATCAGTATCCTATGTAACAAATAAAAAAGACAAGTAGCCATCCGACTACTTGTCCTTTTTGTTAATCAGTACTAAATAGTATTAAGCTTGGAATGCTTCAGTTAATACTGGTACGATTTGTTTTTTACGAGATACAACACCTTTTAATGTAGCTGTATTGTTTTCTAGAGATACGTTGTATGCTTTCTCAACAACGTTTGCTGCTTTACCGATCGCAAGACCGACAGAATCGTTAGTTAAGATATCAGTTACAACGAATAAGAATAGGTCTAAACCTTTTTCTTCTACTACTACAGAGATAACTTTTTCAAGTTCCGCTTGGTGTACAAGAACGTCGTTAGTATCAACAGCGTTTACTTGTGCAATTTCAACTTTCGCGTTAGCCATTTGGAATTCTTTAGCATCAAGAGAGATTAATTGCTCCATTGTTTTTCCGCTTAAGTCAGCACCAGCTTTTAACATTTCTAAGCCATAGCTATCTGCATCTACACCAGCGATTTCCGCTAATTCACGAGCTGCTGCTACGTCTTGTTCTGTGCAAGTTGGAGATTTGAATAATAAAGAATCTGAAATGATTGCAGATAACATTAAACCTGCAACTTCTTTACGAATTGTAACGCCATTTTCTTTGTACATTTTGTTTAAAATTGTAGCTGTACATCCAACTGGCTCACAACGGTAGTAAATAGGATCGCTTGTTTCAAAGTTAGCAATACGGTGATGATCGATTACTTCTAACACACGAACAGATTCGATATCGTTAGCACTTTGTTGACGCTCGTTATGGTCAACTAAAATAACGTTGTCCACTTCGCTTGCAACTGTCTCAACAAAACGCGGTCCTTCTACTTTAAAATAGTCTAACGCAAATTGAGTTTCACCGCTGATTTCGCCTAAACGTACAGGCTCAGCATTCATTCCTAATTCTTTTTTCAATTCTGCATAAGCAATTGCAGAACAAATTGCATCTGTATCTGGGTTTTTATGCCCGAAAACTAGTACTTTTTCCATGTTTTCCACCTCTTCATGAAAAGGATATCTTAAAGAAGCAAATATGACAATATTTAAAGCCGAATTTTTTATAAATAATTGTACTTTCCTCTATATTTTTCATAAAAAAGATCATCTAAAATGAATTAGATGATCAAAATGTATATTTAATTTAAAATAGTGTAGGAACTTGCACTGCATTGTTAAACGCAAAATTGGAATTTAAACCATTATTCACAAGGTTCACATCAATAACTTGATAAAATGCATTTCCAGTGTCCGCAATCTCCCAAACAGCTAAAATAAGATGGTAGCCACTACGATCAGTTGGTACATTTGCTTCATGCATTACTGTTGTCCCCGGTCTAACTCCGCCATCATTTTTCACATAGAACGGCACTACATCTAAACTAGACCTTGTTAAAGGCATATTTGGATTCCAATCCTTCTTTGTAATGTAATATTTCCATTCTTTCGTACTATGAGGAGCCGTTAGTTTCCACTTGAATGTATTCGTCCCGCCGTTTAACGTAACTTTCTTCCACCTATCTACTGATTGAGCGTCTAAAGCAGGAAAATGACCAGCACCTGCAATTTGTCCATCAGAAGGTCCTAATTGCGGAAAGCCGCCTATTCCTTCTACACTTTGTGGTTCATATTGAACTGGACCGCAATTTACATTTACCCCTTGCTTACATAAATAAGATCGGCTCGCTGGTGATTCTACATACCCATGAGCTGAAGCCTTTTCTGAAAATCCAAATGTTAATAATCCCGTAAGTAATATCCCGCCACTTAACATAACCTTTTTCATCTTTTGTAAACTTGTCTTTTTCATTCTTTCATCCCCTTCCCAAAAATGAAACGAAAATAACTATAGTTGCCTAGTCATCTTCTCTACATCCATTATAAGTGGAAGAGCATTACTAAAAGAACCCTCTAAAAACTTTCTCAAATTCGTTTAGCTACAACAATATCAATTCTTCACGCATTTTAATTATCAGTTATCACATCTATTATTTATTTTGTCGTTTTATTGTTAACTACTTACAATTATATCTCACAGTGTAGCGCTTAAAAAAGTTTGATTACATTAACTCTATAAACCTAGATAAAATAATAAATAGAAAAAGGTTGATTATTACTTGATCCTTGTGCCATTAAAGCGTGCAATTACGAATTTTGCAAAGGTAGTCTAGTTATCAAATAGCCCTCTCCCTCTCAGATTTGCAGAAACTGGCTCCTTTCCTATCTCACGTGCCCATATAGATAACTGGCCGATATGATGGATTTCGTGGACAATGACATGACGTATTAACTCTCCGTGTGTACATTCAATGACTCGGCGCCTAATTGGTGCGTCTCTTGAGCTAATCGGCTCTTCCTTGAAGTCAGCTTTTGAAAGTTTCCGAGAATCCATTTCATTTGTCCAAGAAGTCACAAACGGCTTCACTTTCTCGTGGTATTGAGCTGAAAGATTTTTCACTTTTTGTAAGCTGGCATACTCTTCAAACACTGGTTCCTCAGGGACTGATTCACCGCGCAACCCTAAGATCCACATATATTCCACATCTATAATATGAAATAGGGTATGTAGTATACTGCCGAACCCACCGACCCGTTTCTTTACCAGTTCTTCAGCCGACATGTCTTCGCACCATGTAAACCAATCATCACGAACTTGCCAGTTATATTGAAACAGTTTCAACATCACAGCAACCTCCATCTTTTAGATTAATATTTACTATTCACCAAATGGCTTCAAAATCCCTATTTTAATACTACCTCTTAAAAACCTGTTAAACTCTTATATAAACTGGACTTCAAATTGAACGTTCAATTTGAAGTTAAAGAATGAAAAGAAAAAACTAAATCATTTTATAATAAATAACCGTTGCATCTAACTCACCATCCGGAGAAATTGCATACCCCGGTATTTTACCGGATTCTTGAAAGCCTAATGACTTGTACAATCTATTGGAAGGGTCTCCTTCTCTAGTATCTAATACTAAAAGAGATCTGTTTTCTAGTTTCGCTCTTTCCTCTGCTTTTTGCATAAGTGAACGTCCAATACCGTTACGTCTAAAATTCGGATGAGTCATTAACTTGCAAATCTCAGCTCTATGGCTCCCGTTAGGCTTTGTAACTAAATGTAATTGAACACTTCCTGCCACTTCATTGTTTATTTTAGCAACATACAATATTACTTCTGGTGCTAATACCGTTTGCCAATAATTTGTTGCTTCTTTTTGTTCCAATGGAGGTAAAAAACCAATTGATGCCCCATCATCTACAACCGTTGTCAAAAGTTTAGAAAGATCTTCAATCTCATTTTCTAGTTGCTTCATTTCTTCAATTACTAAATTTCGCATTACTTTTCCCCCTTTTGTTTTCATTTTAACAATTTTTATAGCAGGAATAATTAAATATTAAGATGAAATTAATTAAGATACGATTTTTTAGAGAAAGGATCACTATATGAAATATATATTAGACAGGAAATACGCAAGACAATTACTGGATTGGGCATATGAACAAAACCCAGGTCCTTGGTTCAAGCATTCAATTCATGTTGCCAATGCAACTGAAAAAATAATTGTAGAACTTATAAAAAATGGGTATGACTTAGATGTTGATATAGCATATAATGCCGCTCTCCTGCATGATATAGGAAGATATAAAGGTTTTACTAAATCTGTTATTCATTCCTATGATGGTTACATGTATATGAATGATTTAGGGTATACAGGAAACGCCGTTATATGTGTGACGCATTCATTTCCTTGCAAAAATGAGCATATAGATATCGCAGCAGAGTGGAGCCTTGTTCCCGATTATATGAAAAGCCGATTAATTGAAATATTGAATGAACATAGTGACTATGACTTATACAATAAAGTAATTACTCTTTGCGACGCTCTTGCTGATGCAGATGGTTTTACTACGCTTGAAAGAAGATTGGTTTCTGTTGGTTTACGTCATGGCACAACCTCTCATACTTCTTTACATTGGAAAGGATTCTATACAATTAAGAATGAATTAGAATCTTTAATTGGGAAGAGCATATACACCCTTCTCCCTGATGTAGAGAAATCAATTTATAAGCATACAGAATATTAAAACAAGCATAACTTAAAAACGATACAATTTGTAAGTATGCTTCTAAAAAACTCATTTAAAAGTGGAGGGATTACTTATTAGTAAAATAGGATTTGACTTAATAAATCATGAAGGTAACTTAAATATTGGATATGAAGATATAGTTGATATCTCTAGGGAATGTAAATTTTCTAACTGTTCACATACAAATGAACCACAATGCGCGGTTAAAAAAGCCATGTCTGATGGAATTCTTTCTGAAGAAATATTTAAAAATTATTATAGGCATTTAAACGAGGCACAATATGTTTCTAAGCAAAGAAATAAAACAAAAGCTATCGACTATATGAAGCAATTGAAACTTTTTCAAAAAAATTAGGATAAACTAGAAAACCCTCCTTAAAATAATATTTTAAGGAGGGTTTTCTAGTTTAATGACTTTGATTTTTTAATTCCACCATACACTCTTGTACTAAAGTTACTGCTTGACTCATTGCAGCTCCGCCAGCAAACGCGGTCGAAACACCACAAGCTTCTAAAATTTCTTTATCAGAACATCCTTGGTCAATACATCCCTTTGTATGATAAATCGTACAATATTCGTCTTGTGTTGCTAAACTAATCCCTAATGCAATAAGCTGTTTTTCTCTTTTAGTTAATGCACCCTCCTGAAAACACGCTTGTGTAAAAGCGTTATAGGTTTCTGCAATTTCAGGAATTTGTTGTGTGAAATTCCCAATACCTTCTTTGTAATGAAGTAATACATCATTTATAGAGCCAAATTGTTGATTTTCCATCGTATATCCTCCATTCATTTTATTTACACTTACTTTAGTATGAGATAAAATGAATGATATATACAAATATTCACTTTAAAAACAGAAAGAATTTTCAGTTTATTAAACTTTTAAATTTACACGTTTACAGTTTCAGCCCATCATCCACCGACATTTTTTCTTTAGAACTTTTCCTTTCTCCCTCTTTACTTCGCTCTTCCCAAATCGTTAAACCTTCCATTCCTACTTTTTTAGGATCAAATACTGGATCTTTCCCTTCTTTTTTCTGCGCCTCATAATCTTTTAACACTTTTAATGCGGTTTTGCTTAATAATAGGATTGCAATAAGGTTTAACCATGCCATACTACCGATTCCTAAATCTCCAAGATTCCATAAAAGTGAAGCTGATTCTACGCTACCGATGTATACCATAATTAAAAATCCAATTTTTAAAACTGGTTTTAACCATCCATATTTCAATTCACGATCTAAATAAGTGAGAGTCGTTTCTGCGATATAGTAATAAGCAAGCAAAGTTGTAAATGCGAAGAAGAAGATTGCGATTGAAATAAATATTGGACCAAATCCAGTCATAACAGTTTCAACTGCTTGTTGTGTATAAATAGGACCTGCTTCTACATTACCTATATTTTGTACAATTGCACTTTTCCCTTCAGGTATAACATTGTACATACCTGTTATTAATATCATAAGCGCTGTCGCTGTACAAACTACAATTGTATCGATATATACAGAAAACGCTTGAACTAACCCTTGTTTTGCAGGATGCGATACTTCTGCAGCAGCCGAACTATATGTTGCCTCTCCAACACCTGCAACGTTTGAAAACACCGCTCGCTTTACACCCCATGCAATTGCTGCACCAACGATCCCGCCAAACATTTCATTTACACCAAATGCACTTGAGAAAATTAAAGCAAACATACTTGGAATTTCTGTTACATTTGCAATTAAAATGATGCATGTAACAATTACATAACCAATTGCCATAAAAGGTACTAACATTTGTGACACACCAGCAATTCTTTTTACTCCCCCAAAAATAATCGCTGCTAGTAACACAACTAAAAATATACCTGTTACATATTTACTAATACCGTTAGAGTTTTCAAATCCAACAGCGATACTACTCGATTGAATACCTGGTAATAAAACGCCGTATGAAAGTGTTACAACTACCGCTACAATGACTGCAAACCATTTCATTTTTAAACCTTTCTCAATGAAATATGGTGTACCACCACGATATTCATTTCCTACTTTACTTTTATATACTTGAGATAATGTTGATTCAACAAATGCGCTAGCGGCTCCTAAAAGTGCCATCACCCACATCCAAAATACAGCGCCCGGTCCCCCAAAAGCTATTGCTGTTGCTACCCCTGCGATATTACCTATTCCAACCCTTCCTGATAGAGCCAAACAAAATGCTTGGAAGGATGATATTCCAGTCTCTGAACTTTTCCCTTCAAAAAGTAGCTTAATCATCTCTTTAAAATAACGAATCTGTAAAAAACGAGTCGCAATGGTAAAATACACTCCTGCTCCTAATGCGAAAACAACTAAACCTATACTCCATACTTGCCCCACTAACCACTCTACTAACTTTTCCATCCAAATCCCCCTTATCATTCTTTTGAAAAAGTAATTTTTTATATAAGAAAACGGACAACCTTTATCCCACATTCCAGTTGTCCGCTTCTCATACTATTTCATCATTCTTTTATCTCACTATTCATCGTCTGCAAGACTCTCACAAACTAGTTTTTCACTTAATATTAACCCAAACACTCTTCACTTCTGTATAATTATCAAGCGCATAGGAACCTAGTTCGCGCCCAATACCAGATTGCTTATATCCACCAAATGGTGCAGCTGCATTTTCTAAGTTATAATCATTAATCCATACTGTTCCTGCCTTTAATTTATTGGCAACTTGATGTCCTGTTTTAATATTTTGTGTCCATACGCCTGCTGCAAGTCCATATGAAGAGTGATTTGCCCTTTCGATTACCTCTTCTGTTGAATCGAATGGAAGTACAACGACAACCGGTCCAAAGATTTCTTCCTTAACAATTGTCATATCATCAGTAACATTTGTGAATACAGTTGGCTGAACAAAATAGCCTTTTTCAAATGCACGTTCACCACCAGCTGCAACAGTAGCACCTTCCTTCTTTCCTTGTTCAATATAATGCAGCACACGCTCTTGTTGTTTTTTAGATACGAGTGGCCCCATTTCTGTATCAGTTTCCATCCCAGCTCCAAGTTTAATATTATTTGCCCTTTTTACTAACTCTTCTACTACCATTTCATAATGCTTCCGATGAACGAATACGCGGGATCCCGCACTACAATTTTGGCCATGATTATACATAATCCCTTGGAATGCACCATTAATCGCTTCTTCTAAATCAGCATCTTCTAAAATGATATTTGGTGACTTACCACCAAGCTCTAACGTTACATGTTTAATTGTTTCTGCAGATTGACGCATAATATATTTTCCCGTAACAGTAGATCCTGTAAAAGCAACTTTATTAATATCATGATGATTTACTATCGCAGCTCCTGCTTCAGGGCCGAAACCTGGTACAAAGTTTACAACACCGTTTGGAAAACCAGCTTCTTTAAAAAGTTTTGCTGTATATAGCAACGATAAAGGTGTTTGTTCTGCAGGTTTTAATACAATCGTACAACCAGTTGCAAGTGCAGCTCCCATTTTCCAAGAAGACATAACGAGTGGAAAATTCCACGGAATAATTTGACCTACAACACCAACTGGTTCATGGCGTGTGTAATTTAAGTAATCTTTTGAAATCGGAATTGTTTGTCCGATAATTTTTGTAGCCCAACCTGCATAATAACGGTAGTTTTCAACCGTCGCTGCAATATCATCTTCAAGTGCTACTTGATATGGTTTTCCATTATCTAATGCTTCTAGCTGTGCTAATTCTTCTTTATGTTCTTCAATTAAATCCGCTAGTTTATATATAAGATGTGCTCTTTCAGCAGTAGTCATTTCTGTCCAAGGGCCTGATTCAAAGGCCAATCTCGCAGCTTTTACTGCGACATCAATATCTTCTTCTTGTGCTTCACATACGACAGCTAGAACATCCTCTGTTGCTGGATTATATGTTTCAAACGTCTTCCCGCTAATAGAAGGAACAAATTCACCATTAATAAACATTTTAATCTCTTCATTTAAAAACGCTTTCACTTTTGGTTTTAGCTCAATGTTTGTCGTTAACATATATACACGCCTCCCTATTTAAACAGCTGCATGAGCTGCGATTTCAGATAATATCGTTTGAAGCTTTTGATCTTCTACTTCAGTTAATCCTAATCTCGGATAACGAGAAGGTCCTCCAACTTGCCCGTGTAATTCCATTGACCGTTTAACGATTTGCACATATTTCCCTGAACCTTCAAGAAATTCACAAAGCGGTAAAATCGCATCGTTTATCTCCCATGCTTTTTCTAATTCACCATTTTGAAAATGCTCATACATTTTCGTAACGAGTCCTGGTACGATATTTCCTGCAACTGAAACCCATCCCGAGGCACCAACTAAATAAGACTCCATAACTAAATCTTCAGATCCGCAGAAAACTTGAAAAGCACCTTCGCCTTGTCTTACTAAATCTCTTGCTTTACGAATATCTCCACTAGACTCTTTAATATGTGTAACATTTTCACACTCTTTTCCAATTCGAAGCATTAACTCTGTACTCATATCAACACCAGAAGTAAATGGATTATTGTATAACATAATTGGTATATTTACAGCTTGTGAGATTTCTTTAAAATGAAAATAAATTTCCTCTTCCTTCGGTTTACAATAGTAAGAGTTTATAATTAATGCGCAATCCGCTCCGTGTGCTTCTGCATGTTTCGTATATTCAATCGTTTCTTTCGTCGTTTCTGCTGCAGTTCCAACAATGACTGGAATACGGCCATCGACTTCTTTTAATACTGTTTCTACCATGTTAAATCGTTCTTCTTTTGATAAACTAACAAACTCCCCCGTACTTCCATTAATAATAATTCCAGCTACCTTTTGATCAATAAAGTAGTTTACGTTTTGTTTTACACCTTTCCAATCAATCTCTTGAAATTCATCCATTGGTGTTATTAATACTGGAAATGCCCCTTTAATTTTTTGCATATTTATCTCTCCCTTTAACATTTTATTTTAATAAAAAACCTGTTGGAAATGGATCAGTAGGGTCTAATAGAAACGTCTGCATCCCTGTAATAAATCCTCTACTCTCAAAACGGAAAATATATCCTAATTCTTCTTTTTTCACTTTTTCTACTGTTATAAAGCTATTAAATATGCTTTCATTTTTAAAAGGTTTATCCGTTATATACTCATTATTAAATAACGCATGTACATAGGACACAATAGTAGAAACAAAACCCGGAGAACGGACAATAAAGTTATCTTCATGAAATGTAATCGACTTTATATGTTTCTCTTCTGTTTGCGAAGAATCTACTAAAATAAGTCTTTTTATAAGCGACTGTTTTTGTATCGCTTGAAGTGTAGCTTCTCCCCATTTCTTTAATTCAGAGATATTTTCAATACAAATTTTTGGTGAATACGTATCCTTTTCTACAATTGCATATACTTTATCAGCCTGTATAAGAGAGTAACGTATATTACCAATCTTCAAATCTTTCTCAACCATATAACATAGTTTACTTTCAAACGACACCGATATCACTTCATCATCCACTACATAGGCATGAACTGAAAATATTCCAGATAGCGTTTCAATTTTGTATTGATTAGACTCTTTCTTTTTTAAATATCCACTTTCTAGTAACATCGTTATTACTGCGACAATACCTCCATAATGAAGAGGAATGGTTCCTTCATGATTAAAAAATAACACAGCTGCATCCACTTCCTTATGAATAGAAGGAACGACAATACATCCATTTAACCCAATAAAACCACGTGGTTCATTTAATAAAAGCTGCATTTCTTCTGCTAATTCGCCTGAAAATTGTTCATTTAAATGTTCTAAACTGTAGTAGTATTTGCATGGTACGTCCTTTATTACACGAAACGCTTCGCCAGCTACGTGCACATCTACTGCTGTATACATTTTTTGAATGTTCATTTTACATCCTCCGTTTCATGTTCCATCGGCGGAATTAGCAAAAAGCCTTCTTTCAGTGGATCCTTTTCATTGTAGAAAAATCTATGCATCCCCATAAGCCAAGCTGAGCCGGTAATCTTTGTTACTACCGCTTCAATATTTTCTACATATGTTGTATTCATGACACGCCCTTTAAATAGTGAACCTACAATACTCTCATGAACAAATTCTTCATCGATGTCGATTTTTTTATGAGCGTATAATACAGCTAACTTCGCTGATGTTCCTGTACCACATGGAGATCGATCAATTCCTCCTGGCGGAACAACAACTGTATTTTTCACATGCGCACTTTTATGAGTAGGATCTGTATAAAATTCAACATGTGTTAATCCTTTTATAAACGAATACTCTGGATGAATAATTTCAAACTTCTCATTTATTGTGTTTCGAATATGAATCGCCTTATCAATAATTATGGATGCATTTTCTGGTACTAACTCTAAACCTACTGACTTCGCATCGATAATGGCATAAAAATTTCCTCCATACGCAATATCAGCCTCTACAGTTCCAATTCCTTCGACTTGTACAGTAATATTTTTCAGTAAAAAAGCTGGTATGTTACAGAATGAAACTTCTTTCGCCTTTCCATTTTGAACAGTAATATCCACTTCAACTAAGCCGGCTGGTGTATCAAGCTTTAAAGAAGTAATCGGTTCAACTATTGGAATTAAACCTGATTCAATTAAAGCTGTACACACACCAATTGTATCGTGACCACACATCGGTAAATATCCACCTGTCTCTATGTATATAACGCCTATATCAGCTTCAGGATGACACGGATCTGTTAACAATGCTCCAGACATTACATCATGACCACGCGGCTCATTCATTAACAATTTGCGAATCCAGTCATATTCCTTTTTCATATGTAACATCTTCTCTGCCATCGTCTCTCCAATTAACTTAGGAAGTCCGCTAATTAATGTCCTCGTTGGATTCCCGCCCGTATGTGTATCAATCGTCGTAAAGACTCTTTGTGACCTCATCCGTTTAACACCCTTTCTGTAAAACGACTCAAACGAAGTGGTTCAATAGGAATAATTGTTTCTTTTTCATTTAATAACTCTTCAATCACTTTCCCAGTAACTGCCGCAAGACTAATTCCATCACCTTCATGTCCAGCTGCAATATAATAATTTGGAATATGATCCACCCGTGAAATAATTGGCAAATGATCTTCTGTCCACGGACGTAAGCCGGCATATGAACGAATCACCATCATATCTGCCATTTTCGGATAAAAACGAATTGCTCTGTTCGCAATGCATTTAATAACCTCGTTGTTAATTCTCGTATGAAATCCTACAAACTCTCGACTACTACCAATTAAAAAATTTTGGCTTTCTGTCGGTTCAAATACAAGAGCTACCCCGTATTTTTCAGTTAAAGCATCCACTTTTCGTTTTCCGCCAAATTTAGAAATTAAATAACCAAATTCCATTACTTTACGGCAACCTACATGTTGTTGCCTTGAGGCTACAATAATATGCCCTTTTCTCGGTTCGATTGGAATATTTACATCTAACATCTGCCCGATTTTAGGAGCCCACACACCGGCTGCGTTCACAACTTGCTTCGCAGTAAACGTCCCATTTGTCGTTTCTACAATAAAGGAGCCGTCTATATCTCTTTTCATTTCTTTTACTTCTGTATGATTAATCGCTTTCGCACCCATTTTTTTCGACTCTGCTAGAAGTGAAAATGCAAGGAGATATGGATTTACAGTAGAATCAGTTGCGCATTCTAAACCACCCAATAAATCATCCGCAAAAAATGGTGATTCCTCTCTTATATCTTGCCTATCAAGCATTCGAAACGGTAACCCAGCATCTTTTTGACGATTCACCCATTGCTGCGCTGCCTCCATCTCTTCGTCTGATTCACAGACTAGAATACTTCCTGGCGCCCTATATTCAAATGAGTGCTCCAACTCCTCACTTAAATCTGTTACTAATTTTTGACTTACTAATGACATTTGACTATCAAACCCTGGGTCTTTATCAATCGCCAAAATGTTTCCGTCACACCGTGAAGACGTCCCACTGACAAACTCACCTTTTTCAATGATTGTTACGTCTCTTCCGTATTTTGAAGTGTAATATGCAATAGAACATCCTATAATTCCACCACCTATTATTAAAACGTCACAGTGCCTCACAAAACACCCCTCCTTCACTTACATCTCTCATTTTCTTTTATGCAATTGACGTGCCAACTCTACATATATACACTTTTTATAAATAATATTTTTATTTGTAAAAATATTTTAAATTTATCGTAAATAGGTGTATTATTTTTTTATCACTGTCTAAATTTTTATACATATCAGGAGGACGCTATGACATTTTCATTTCCAACAATCAAAGAGTTTATGAAAATTTTGTCTATCGATTATACAAGTAGCATGAAACACATTAACAAAGTAGATGGGACATTTTATTACCTCCCTTCTACTACAGAAGAATATAGTTGTGGCTATATATATGAGGACGACTCGTTCACTACTTTAATTGATGCACTTTCACATGCATTAGCCGTTGTCATCATTAACAAAAACGAAGAGCCAATATGTTGTATAACGGCTCAGCAAATGATTCCGTTTCTTTATAAGTCTTACACTGAGTTACAATCTTTTTATAACACTGTAATTCAAACGACTGATTCTTCTGTTACAGTCATTGATGAAAAAGAATGTGTCCGTACGTGGACAGATGGTGCTGAAAAAATTTTTTCGGTTAATCATAATGAGATTATTGGACAACCAATTACTCGTTTTTTTGATTATAAAGACTTGGAAATCTTGCAATCATTGCATGACGGAAAAAGTATAATCGCTCAATTCCATCAGCCTCGTCCTGATTTGTTCGTATTAATAAATTCAAACCCCGTTTTCTGTAACGATGAAATTATAGGAGCAGTCGTTTCAGAAACAGATGTGACAAATCAAGTTGTATTGAATGAAAAACTATTTAATATGTCACATGAAATGCACCGATTAGAGCAAGAAGTAGCAAAATATAAAGATACATCCGATCCTTTCCTCGCGATGAATGGAAAAAGCCCTGTTATACAAAGGACTATTCAATTAGCTAGAAAGGTCTGTTCAGTGAAATCAACCGTTTTAATACTCGGCGAAAGCGGTGTCGGAAAAGAAGTATTTGCGAAAGCAATACATGAAGCAAGTGAGGCAGCAAAGGCGCCTTTCATTTCAATTAACTGCGGCGCAATTCCAGAAGCGTTATTTGAAAGTGAATTATTCGGATATGAACGTGGGGCGTTTTCTGGAGCGAATAGTAAAGGAAAAAAAGGTAAAATAGAGCTCGCTCAAGGTGGTACTTTGTTCCTTGATGAAATAGGTGAAATGCCTCTCGATATGCAAGTGAAACTTTTACGTGTATTGCAAGAAAGAAAGTATTACCGAGTTGGTGGAGAGAAAGAAATAAATATTGATTTCCGTATTATCGCTGCTACAAATCGTGATTTACAAGAAGAAATGCGAAAAGGAACTTTCCGAGAAGATTTATACTATCGTTTAAATGTAGTTAGCTTACAGATTCCACCGCTGCGAGAAAGACGAGAAGATATTATTGAATTAACATACTCTTTCTTAAACGATTTTTCGATTAACTATAACAGACCTATTCGTGACTTACCTTCAAGCATTATGCATGAACTACTTCATTACGATTGGCCTGGTAATATTCGTGAACTTCGAAATGTAGTTGAGAGACTCGTCGTATTTGCGACAGACGGTATTATAAAACAAGAATATTTGCCATTTCATACAAATGATACTTTAGACAATCATACGTCTCATTCCCTATTACTCAGCAATAATCATACGATTCTTTCTTTACAAGAAGAGATGGATGAGCATGAGAAAAAAGTCATTGAAAGAGCTTTACACATTTTAAAGGGGAATAAATTAGAATGTGCGAAACAACTTGGGGTAACGCGAGCCACTTTATATAATCGTTTAAAAAAACTTGGGTTACAATAAAGTGAAGCATTAATCAGTGGGGGTTTTGTTCATCCCCACTTGATTATCAGCCCTCACCAATCAGGCTTTTACGGACAGTTGATCCCCCTCCTAACTTCTTTACTTTCGCTGGATTTTGCGGTGGGGTCTTACTGCCCGTTAATGCGGGATAATTCTTAACTCCTCTATATTGGCATAGTTTTTGCATTATAATTTGTGCAAACCGAACTAGAGGAGGAATACATATGACGAATAAAGAGAACTTAATTGTTTGTCGTTGTGAAGAGGTTACATACGGACAACTTCAATCGACAATTGCTGAATATAAATGCTCGGCAAGAGAATTAAAACTAAGAACACGTGCCGGTATGGGATTTTGCGGTGGCCGCACATGTAGAATGATGTTAGATCGAATGATTGAAAGTGCAAATCCTGACGTAACTCCTAATGAAATACCGTTAAAATATCAACCACCAATACGTGCTGTTACCTTTGGAGCGGTAGGTGATAATAAATGAGTAGAATTACACATCACCCTATTTTAGGTAGTTTACATAATAGTCAGCGCATCACTTTTCAATTTAACGGGCAACAATATGAAGCATATGAGCATGAAACAATTGCTGCTGCCCTGCTAGCAAATGGAATACGAACGCTACGTGTACATGAAGATAGCGGGAACCCGCGAGGTATTTATTGTAATATCGGTCATTGTTCAGAATGCCGTGTGACAGTAAATAATCAAACGAATGTACGCGCATGCTTAACAGTTGTAGAAAACGATATGATTGTTGAAAGCGGAAAACAGCATCCAAATATCGTGAGAGAGATGGTGAAAAAGCGATGATCGATGTAATTATTATTGGTGCAGGGCCGGCAGGATTATCAGCTTCCATCTCTTGTGCACGTTTTGGACTTAACGTACTTGTTATTGATGAATTTATGAAACCTGGCGGGAGATTGTTAGGACAGTTACATCAAGAGCCTACTGGAGAATGGTGGAACGGAATTAAAGAAGCAAAACGTCTTTACGAAGAAGCCGAATCACTGTCAGTCGATATTCGGTGCGGTGTTTCCGTCTATAATTTAGATAAAGATGATAGTTCTTGGTTCGTACATACAAATATCGGTACGTTAGAAGCTCCGTTCGTATTAATTGCTACTGGCGCTGCGGAGTATTCTATCCCCCTTCCTGGCTGGACACTTCCAGGAGTTATGTCAATTGGAGCGGCTCAAGTTATGACAAATGTTCATCGCGTGCAAGTCGGAAAAAAAGGAATCATTATTGGTGCTAACATTTTATCATTCGCTATTTTAAATGAATTGCAATTAGCTGGAATTAAAGTGGATCATATCGTACTTCCTGAAAAAAGTGAGTTAAGCCAAAAAGCTGGTGAACCAGAAGAAGTTTTGAACTCCCTTTTAAATGCAGCTCATCTCGCTCCTTCTGCTTTTTTGCGTATAGGTAGCCGTTTTATGAAATATGATTGGATTCGAAAAGCCAGCTTAAACTTCTATCCAAATAACGGAATGAAAATAAACGGGACACCACTTCATCTTCGGAAAGCTGCACTTGAAATTATTGGAACAGATCAAGTTGAAGGTGTTCGTGTTGCTACTATTGATTCTAAAGGAAACATTATGAATGGATCAGAGAAGATATATGAGGCAGACTTCGTTTGTATCGCTGGAGGTTTATATCCGCTTGCTGAGCTTGCTGCTGTAGCTGGATGCCCTTTCCATTACATCCCAGAATTAGGTGGACACGTCCCACTTCATTCCGAAACAATGGAAACCTCTCTTCCAGGTTTATTTGTAGCCGGAAATATTACTGGGATTGAAAGTGGGAAAATCGCGATGGCGCAAGGGAGTGTCGCTGGATATTCAATCGTAAAACAAGCTAATATAAAATCAAATTCAGTTGAACAACACTTACAACAAGCAATCCAACATGTTCACACCGTACGCCATCATGCTGCGATTCAGTTTAATCCAATGATTGATGCTGGTAGACGAAAGATGAATGAAATTTGGCGTGATTATTCCACCACATATGCACATACTAAAAAGAGCTGCTGAGATTACTCTCAACAGCTCTTTTCACTACTCATCCGAGTTATTAAATTTCGCTAATGCATAAATGCCTTCTTCATCATCTAATTCAAGTTGTAATCTTGCTGCGAATGAATTGACATTGTATTCTCTGTCAAGTAATAAGCGTAGTGCCTCGATTAAGTTCGCTTGAATTAAAATTTGTTGACGACCATTTACCTCTACTTCAGCAGAGAAACCATACTCATCATCATACATTAGTTCAACTAATACTTCTTCTGGACCCACTTGTCTTTTTTCAGCGATATATACGCAAAGCGCATTTATAAGCTCTTGCTCAGAAATTTTTATTGTTTCCATGCTACTTCATCTGCCTTTTTCTTACGTTGATCTTTGAAGTATTTAAATGCACGAACTGCTAACATTACGATACCAGCCATTACTAACATATTTACCATAAACGCTAATACAGAACCAAGAGCTCCCATATTTGCAAATAAGCTACCCATTAGTAAACCACCAAGACCACCTAGTAATAAACCTTTCATAAAGCTTCCTTTATTACTTTTTGGCGCTGTGTTTGTTGCTTTTGTTTTTGAATCTGGATTCGTTTTTTGAGAATTCACGTTTGAGTCTTTTTTGTTTAAATCAACTTTTGACTTTTGACCTGAACTTGGTGTAAATGATTTTTTACCAGATTTGTAACTCTTCGCTGCTGCGTGATCTACAAACATGAAGCTACTAGCTCCAAAGATAACCATGAATGCTGTCATTACTGCTACAAGTTTTTTCAACATATTATATCCATTCTCCTTTTATATAGATATATGTGAAATCTATCTTTCTTGTAAATTTAGAATGATAGATTTGTTTTTAAGAACATTTTAAAGGTTCTTATGAACTTATTATATGAACTTTTGTCGAAATATGCAAGTATTATTTACTTTCAACAGTTTGGTCACAAAGGAAAAATTAAGCAAAACAGAATTGACTTTAAATGAAACAAAACATATTATAAGTTCATAAGAACTTTTTATTATTTTGGAGGTGAAAAGATGGAAACATTTCATCTCACACGAAACGAAATGGCTACCCTTCTTCTATCACTAAGAGGATGGAATACGAAAAAGCCTCTCGGTATTTTACAAGAAGCTTGGGCAAAGTCACATAAAAAAGATATTGAAAGCGGACAAAGCGTTACAGCTTTTATTACTACCGCACTTTCACCTATTTTTGAAAAGCTGATTAAAATTGACGATACTGATGTCGGTTTTTCTTTAAATGAAATAGTTGCGCTTGGCAATCAGATTGAAAACACAAGTTTCTCTGTAACTGCTATGCAAAACTGGGTGAAACGAGATATAAAAGAAATGATTGGCTCTCCTCAAAAAGGGAAAAAATATTCAATTGAACAAGCAGCCTTACTATTTATTGTCGAAGATTTAAAAACAGCACTTGATTTTGAATCCATTCGTAAGCTATTACGCCTTATTGTAAATGACCCAGCCGATCGAAGTGATGATTTAATCAATCCTGTTCATTTATATGTAGCATACTCTTCTCTATTTGAAGAACTCAATCAAGGGAATTGCTTACAATTAAATGCAACAGATACCGTTCATACAATTGAAAACATCGTAAAAGAAAAAGCTGATAAAATCGCAAGCAAGTTCGATCAAATTAATAACGAACAACGCGAAGCAATTCGTAACGCTATCATTATTGCGACCCTTTCTGTACATACCGCATATGTACAAATGTTAGCGAAACGTTACGTAACAGCAACGTTATTTTTACAAAACTTAGATGTGAAACCGTAAAAAAACAAGCATCCCCCTGTCCTACGTATATGACAGGGGGATGCTTGTTTTCAATCAATATAAACTACACAAATCATTTTACATTTAAGTTTCGTTCTACAATAGCTCTTGATTATGTAAAAATCATTACTAACCTAACATTCAACAATGTTCATTTCTTTCTATTAAATTCCTATCAGATTTTCTCGATAAACTTAAGTACTTCATTTTTATAATTATATTTTTCATTAATTTCTTGTAATAATTCAATATCATGCGTATGAGTTCTTCCTGTCTCTAACAGCTCTCGATATAAATCAATATAAGGAAGATGTTTATTAGTGGCATTTTTATATTCCTTTTCTACATCGTAAAAAACCTTTTTAAACCTCACATCGGTAATCCCTGCCTCATCAATTTCAAGAATTGCATACTGAGCACGTAAGTCAGAGTTTAGCTTATTCCACTTGTAAAAAGGTTGTCCAACTGTTCCTGGGTTAATAATTAATTGATCATTGCTACTATAGCGCAACAATTGATGGTGGGTATGAGCATAAATCGCAATATCGTAATCACGATCAAATAACCGATCAAACTGTTCTTGATTATTAGTGGGCCATAAATCCCCTCCGTAATTTTTATTTTGTAGATTATGACTAATACTGATTGATAAATCATTAACCTGTTTTGTTATATGTAATGGTAAATTTTTAATATAATTAATATAGTTTTTATCCAAGTTTTCACATTGATACTGAACTAATCTAGAAACATAAATATCAGTTGCGTTATCAATATCAATGTTTTTATTAAGAACGTCAAGAAAGCTATCTTCCCAGTTTCCTTGTACATAAGTATCAACGTTAATACTATCTAACATTTCAAATAAATCATTCGATCCAGGACCAGGCATAATTAAATCGCCTAAAAACCAATAATCAGTCACACCTTCTTTCAAAGAATCTTCGATAACTGCTTTTAAAGCAGTTGCATTTCCATGTACATCTGCCAGTACAGCAATTTTATGTTTCATGTATTTCATCCCCCTAAATTAACATTATATTCCGAATTAACTGCATGTATTTTTCTATATTGTTTCTTCTTTCTTAACTCTGTGCATATCATACACTTTCACTTGATTCTCTATATACGATTTTTCTTTTTTAAATCCAGCTTTCTCATAACAACGAATGGCCCTCTTATTATCTTCCCTAACTTGTAATACAACAGCTTCTATATCAGGATCTAAAAATGATTTACTAATAAAATACTTTGTAATCTCCGTTCCAAGCCCTTTTGAATATAAATTCGAAACACCAATGAGGATAGAGTATTCCATCACGTACGCATCTTCATATTTCTTCTTTTTTAATCCGACTCTCCCTATTACTTCATCTTCTACTACTATTACATGATAGCTCGCATAAGACCGCGACAATTTTTCAGTCCAATACTGCCGAAGCTCTTCAATTGTATATCGCTTAAATGATTTCACATCTGCTATATTATGTAATTCTTCATTGTTATACCATTCTAATATAATTGATAAATCATCTATTTGTAATAAACGTTCATGCCAATCCATATTTTCACCTCATCTACATTTCAAATTACTACACCTAATTAAAAAAAATACGCATATTCTTTTTTAGGCAATTTTACTATCTCTTGAATAAAATTCGATTTTTCTAAAATGTCATCTAGCTGCCCCTCACTATACACATAAATACCACCTACGTATGAACTGTAAGCCTTTTTCTCAGTTATTACCACTGCGGTGCTATTTTCCTTTTTATAATCGCCCTCTTTTCCTTTTTCAAATGACAAACTTTTAGTTGCTGAGAAATAAAGATGGATTAATGCTGCTATTTCTATGTCATCTGATTTTGCAAAGCACTTTATTTCATTTATAATCATTTCATCTTGTAATGGAAGAAAGTCCTCTATCTTCTTTCTTTTATAAAAGAAATTTTGTAGCCCAGGAGTATGGAACGAAAGATTTTTCTCCTTTATCTTTTGAAATATGGATTGCAACAATAAATCTTTCCCTACTACAAACGGATGGCCAAAGCCATTATTGTAAAGCCCTTCTTTCATTTTCATTAGTTGTTCAATGTATGGGATTCCTTGTTCTGCAATAACAAGTTTACCGTTAATAAAACGCATACTAGCAATCAATCCTTCTACTCGTAAGCACTCGAATTCAAGCGAGGAATAATATAAATCTCTATTCCAAAAATCTAATTGATCCATTCCTAATGAATTAAATAATAGTTCATCTATAATTGGAAAAACTCCATCTTCTGTTAAAGCTTTCGTTACATCATCTAATAATCCAGGAGTTTGATTTAAAATCGAGCGTATTTTTTCATCCTCTTGAATGATTCGTATCGTCCACTCACCATGATTTTCACCTGATATTTCCTGAAAACAATGTGAATATGGACCATGTCCAGCATCATGTAGAAGAGCTACAGTCGATACTAGCTTTCGTTCATATTTCGATAAATGTATATCACCAATCTCAGTAAGGTGTTCGATCACTTTATTTACTAGTACATATACACCTATCGAATGTTCTTCCCTCGTATGTATTGCGTTCTCATGTAAAAAATAAGTATGTCCTTGTTGTTTAATATATGCCAACCTTTGAAATGCTCTTGTATCTATCAATTGAAGGATATCTCTATCATGAATAGAGATTAGGCCATAAATCGGATCTGCAACACGCATACATTCTCCTCCTATTTTGTAAATTAAAACCTATATTATTATACTTAATTTTCAGTCTATTTTCATTAATATATGAGAAATTTTTAATGAACTTTTCATTATTTCTTCATGAAAACGCAATTTATATCCTTTACTATAATACTTATAAGAGACATAAAAGAATTGAAATAGCAATCCCCTATATAAATAAGGTATAATCTACACATAGTGAACCTTTTATGTAATTAAGTAAAAGGGTATATATTCAAAAATCCATACATTAGAAGGTGTAACAATGTTAAGTAGTTTTATTCACTCAGTATTAACGTTTTTTGAAGGATTAGGTTATTGGGGCATTATGCTTGGACTTATGATCGAGATTATTCCAAGCGAAATTGTTCTCGCCTATGCAGGATACTTAGTATTCAATGGTAGCATCTCATTTATTGGTGCAGTTGTATTTGGTACCATTGGCGGCGTTATTGCTCAAATCTTTATTTATTGGATTGGACGATACGGTGGACGCCCTATATTAGAACGTTACGGAAAATATATTTTCATTCATAAAAAACAAATCGATGCTGCCGAAGATTGGTTTAATCGTTACGGAACTGGCGTAATTTTCACAGCTCGCTTCATTCCGGTAGTGCGTCATGCGATTTCAATCCCTGCTGGTATTACAAAAATGCCATTACTACGTTTCACTACATTAACGGCACTTGCAATCATCCCTTGGTCTATTATTTTTATTTATTTAGGTGAAAAACTAGGTGAAAACTGGGAGAATATTAATGATATTGCTGGACCGTATGTGAAATCATTCGCTATCGGTGGCGTCGTACTTATTCTTTTATATTTCGTAATAAAAAAGTGGACAAAAAAACGTAAAAAACTTGCTTAAGATAATAAAAAAACCGCTAAAAATTCATTCAGAATTATAGCGGTTTTTATTATAGGCTTGATTATGTATTAAAAATTGTATTATTTCCTCTTTATGCTTCAAGTCTGCCATTTATAACCCACTCCTAATAACACCTTCTAGAAATTGTATGAAAAGCCCCCATATTTACATGGATAAGCAACAATTTAGGCATCCCTTTCGTATATTATCCCAAAAAGGAGTGATTCCCCCAATGCACTGGCAACAAAAAATACCATACTTAATTGGACGCCCTATCGGCATTTCCTTCATGAATGGGCAAGGAACTACTGGGGTATTATGTTCAGCATATGATGGCCAATTATATGTGTATGAATACCTTTACCAATCTTAGTTCGCGATGAAACATTATGATTTCAGACAAATTCAAGATATACACGCATTTCCGAATTGCCCACATCAAAATCCTCTTTATTAAGAAACAGGAACAGCTCATAGCCGTTCCTGTTTCTAAGTTGTTATTTCTCAGAATAAAACTTCTGCACAGCTTCATCAAAATAGATCCAGCCTTTCCAGCCTAGATGAATCGTATCTTTTAAGAAATACTTATCATATTCATGGCTAGAGAAATCGACTACTGGATACCCTGCTTTCTCAACTTGCTCTCTAACCTTTGTATAATACACTTCACGGCGTTCTTTCGGGAAACCAGCGTAATCATACCAAGGTCCATTTACAGGTACAGAGATAAAGAGTGGCTTAACATTTTTTTCTTTGAAAAGATCTAAAACAATTTGTAAATCATCATATTCTGGTGATTCATCATACGATTCATTTGCTCTAAAATTTTTTAGGCCTTTTAATTTTTTCTTTAAATTATGTTTATAGTAATACGGGTTTTCAATTCCAA
This sequence comes from Bacillus cereus group sp. N31, assembly GCF_016483245.1. Taxonomy (NCBI): domain Bacteria; kingdom Bacillati; phylum Bacillota; class Bacilli; order Caryophanales; family Bacillaceae; genus Bacillus; species Bacillus cereus group sp. N31. The sequence goes on from NZ_JAEHCH010000011.1 coordinate 150,478, forward strand.
ATGTATTTGTAGTAGACTCCGCTTGCCCTTCTTGTTCCGCATGTTTACGTGCATTCTCCCAAGAAATTGAACGTAGTCCCATATTTGTTTTCTCTTTCATCGGTTCAATCTTAAATAAAGAATTAAATAAATCTCTATGATCTAAAATGTTTCGGTACATATAAGCAAGTGGTTTGGCTAGACCTGCTTTTATGTTATGTTTCGTATCATTATAAACAATACCTTCTAATGAATTTTTTAATATATCATCTTTTTGAACAACTTTATAATCTAATAGTCGTTTCGCGATCTGCTTCTTCATTTCAGGTTTAATGTCATCATTAAAAATAAAATGATATGCTTGTTGTTTGGAGAAATTATTAGTAAAATCTCCTTGTGATACACCCGTTTTTGTAAACCATTGTGGCGAAAGAACAAAGACGACTTTTTTACCTTCCAAATCATCCATTGTAGACGTCATATTTAAAATATGAGCTAAACTTTGCGTACCGCCAGTTCCAATTAAAAATGGTGTAAAACCTGCTGGATTTACTTTGAAATAGTTAGATGGATGGTATGCATCCATTCGTAAAAATTCAGATGAACCGTACATCGGTAAATACTGAGAATTCTCTAACATTTTCTGTTGTAAGAAAACACTTTGTAGTTTTTCTTTTTGTAAGGACGTTGCCGCATCTTCTATCTTTTTATCACTAATTAGCGATACTAAACTTTTAGACGGAATAAGCAATACAATGAAAAAAAGTACACAGGCTAAAATAATTGGTCCGAAAGCATGCTTCATCTTCATTAAATATTCCTCATTCCATTACTATTAAATTGTAACCCTTGTTTTTGACACGTCATCTTTTCTCTCCTTTTTCTCTATACATGTTCCATTCTATTTATCTATTATATACATGTATGTATTTCCTTCCTTGTTCTATTAAGTCCTATACAAATAGCGCAAGCAAATGTTTCCATAGAAACACGTTAATTATACAAGATTCTACATAAATTTCACACTGGAATTTTAGTAATAATTTTATTTTTAAACGTCGAAAAAACAAATGAAATGTCTATAATTCATCCGATTATGTATTACATAAGAAAAAAAACAGACCACCACATACGTGAAGTCTGTTTCTCCATCACTTTATTTTTGTACATCTGCCCATTTTAAACTTGTAGCTGGACCGAATTGATGCACATATAAGTCTTTCACATATGGTTTTTGTAAGTAAGATAGACCGCGCTGGAATACCGGTGCAATTACTGCATCATCCAGAAGCATTTTTTCAGTATCTTGCAGTGCTTTCCAACGTGCTTTTTCATCGTTACCTAATTCAGTTTTAATCTTCTTAATTAACGCATCATATTCTGGATTTGCATACCCTGTATTATTTACAGTACTTCCTGAAAGGAATACTTCTAAATAAGTCATTGGATCTGGATAATCAGGTAACCAGCGTGATAACGACATTTCATATTCTTTTTTCTTCTCTAACGCTAGTTTTTGCGTATGTGGTTGTAATTTCACATTTACTTTAAGCCCAGGTAAGTTTTTCTCAAGCTGTTCTTTAATATATTCGCCTACTTTTTTAAAGTTTTCTAAGTCATAGTTTAATAACTCAAGCGTTACTTCATTCGTTCCTGTTTCTTGCTTTGCCTTTTCCCAATATTCTTTTGCCAGTTTTACGTCTGTCTTATTAAATTCGCCTGCTGTACTTCTAAAGTCTTTCTTGTCTGGACCTTTTAAAAAACCTTTTGGTACATAGTAGTTTGCAGCAACAGAACCATCATTTAAAAATGAAGTCGCAAGGCCCTTCTTATCAAACACTGTACTTAGTGCCAGACGCGCATTTTTACTTTTAAGAATCGGTACATTTTCATTGAAACGGAAGAAATACATGACTGGATCTGTATATTGTTTCAGTTCCTTATTCGTTTTATATTTATCTACAAATTCTGTAGAAATGACCGCTCTATCAACCTTATCTGTTTCATATAAATTTACCGCAGTTGAAATTTCTTTAACAATTTGATAGTTTACTTCATCTAACTTCACTTCTTGTTTATCCCAATACTTATCATTTTTCTTCATTGTAAAGCTAGCTTCATGTTTCCATTCTGATAATGTAAACGGTCCATTATATACCGTTTTATTTGCTTCTAATCCGTATTTATCACCTTGCTCTTTCGCATATTTTTCATTAATCGGATAGAAAGATGGCAAAATGAGTAGTTTCGTAAAATACGGTACAGGATGTTCCAGCTCTACGACAAATGTTTTATCATCCTTTGCTTTTACTCCTAATTCATCTAATCCTAGTTGTTTCTTATTTATTTTCTCCGCATTTTTCACATCATACGCAATATATGCATATTGAGAAGCTGTATCTGGATTAATAAGCTGCTTCCAAGCATATACGTAATCGTGAGCCGTTACTGGATCTCCGTTAGACCATTTCGCATCACGTAAATGAAATGTATAAGTCTTTCCATCCTTACTAACCTCATATTTTTGCGCTCCGGCTTCAATTACTTCATCATTTTTCGATAATCGGAATAGCCCTTCCATTACGTTATTCAAAACGTTAAATGATACCGCATCTGTTACTTTCCCTGAATTTAATGATGGAATTTCACCCGTTTCTAGTAGCTGCAATACTTTCTTCTCATCTTTCGGCTTTGTAGCTGTTTTTTCTTTTGCGCAACCAACTAAAAATGAAGAAACTAATAGAGTACTAACTAACGAGTAGCGAACTACCTTTTTCATTTCCAAACCCCCTCTATTTTTTACGGTAAGTAACGGCGAGCACCAGCGTATTCTTCTATATATCCGGGTGTATTTAACGGGATTATTTCAACTGATCTTTCAGCTCTTGGTGAGTGAATCATATTACCATCACCAATATACATCCCAACGTGATGGACACTACCTTTCCCTTGATCATGCGCAAAGAAGATTAAGTCTCCTTTTTGTAAGTTTTCTTTATCAACGGCAACCCCTGCTCTTGATTGCGGTCCAGAATCGCGCGGTATTGTAATACCGTGCGATTTATAAATCGTATGTGTGAATCCAGAGCAATCAAATCCAAACCCACTTGTACCAGCCCATATATATGGTAAACCTAAAAACATTTTCCCTATGTTGATTAAATCATCGGCTGTCGGTGTTGGAATATCATCTTGAGAACGGTAAACCGCTCCATCATTTTTTCGTAGCCATGCTTTCTGTCCATTTGGCAACAATACGCGGTATGAAATGGTATCTTCACTTAGTAGCGGCAGTCGCGTATTATAGCTAACTTCAAGTGCTTTTTGTTTTTCAGAAGGATTTATATATAAAATTGCGGTCGGTTTCGTTACTAATACGAACGGTTCGTTTGTTTTATCTGCAAACTCTTGATTATACGTTAATTGTTTTTCCGGCATCCATCCCGGGTAACCTTCTTCATTTCGCGGTGTCGGTTGTCCGTGTACTAACACTTTTACCCAGTCACCTTTCTTATCAACAACCGTTACTTCTTGACCGAGTAGTGCTTGCGTTTCTAATTTATTTGCATTTGTTAACCATAGTTTTTCATCGAGCGTCATTGATTTCGTCCATTTCCATAAATCAACTGGATTTGTTGCACTCGGTGCATCAATTGGCCGTAACGAATCAGGTGCAGTCCATAACGTTGCGGCAGATACATCTATAAACGCTTTGCTATCTTTCTTCTCTTCAGCATTTGCCGATGTAAACGATGAAAATATAAATAGAGTTGTTAATAATGCAGTTCCTACTTTTTTCATATATATCCTCCTTAAAAGGTAAGTTACTAGTCATTTTTTCTAAGATTACATATTCACTTTAGAATGAAGGTTTACCTTTGAGCTGGAGTAAGTCATTCCTTCCGGTTCTTCCATTAACCATAGCGGTGCATCAAGATCGAAATAATGAATATTTGGATGTGCAGCAGCTAAGTGTGCTACTGCACTAACGGAAAGTGAAGATTCCATCATGCTGCCAACCATACATTTCACACCTGCCGCTTCTGCAATATCTGCAATACGCCACGCTTCACGTATACCACCGCATTTCAATAATTTAATATTGATTAAGTCCGCATAGCTTCCTTGCACGAGTTTTAATGCGTCACTTGATGAAAATATACTTTCATCAGCCATAATAGGCGTTTGTACATTTTCTTTTACGTACTTTAATCCATCCCAATCTTTCGCGTGAACTGGTTGTTCAATGAATTCTATATTTAAATTACGATTTTCCATCTCTTTAACAATAGAAACCGCTTCTTTTGGATTCCATCCTTGGTTTGCATCTAATCGTAACGTTGTATTTTTTGGTACGCTATTTCGAATCGCCTCAATACGCTCTAAATCTAAATGCACAGATTTACCAACTTTAATTTTTAAAGTTTGAAATCCTTTTTCTACATGTTGCTTTGCCTCTTTTGCCATAATAATAGGATCATCTACACTTACTGTAATATCTGTATAGATTTCTTTCTTACCGCCTAATAATGCGTAAAGTGGAACGTTTTGATATTGGCAATACACATCATATAAAGCGATATCAACCGCCGCTTTCGCACTTGTATTTCCAATACAACTCATTTGGATATACTGTAATAACTGCTGAAATTGAATTATATCTTGACCAATTAAGCATAAACGCAGCGGCCCTAATATAGCTTCCTCAATCCCACTAGCGAAATCTCCCGTAATAACCGGTGTTGCGGCCGCAGCTCCTTTTCCAACAATTCCTTCATCTGTATGAATAAACACATCAATACTTTCAATTTCAGTTACGGTACGAAGTGCGGTTTTAAATGGAGTATGAAGCTTTACACAACGACGCTTCACCTTTATATCCGTAATTTTCATTTCGCTCATCCTTTCGTTGTCCAATAAAAAAATCCAGCCGCAAGAACTTCCTTACGGCTGGATTTTGTCTATGATTGAGTAGACAAAGCAGCAATCTGATTATATTTTTTTTGCGCATCTTTTAGCGCTACTAATAATGCCTTTTGAGATGAACCGAAATAACGATCTTTTATTTCTGTTACTAGCGCTGGATCATTAATATTTTTATGTAGAAATAAATATTTAACGAATTGAGATGTTAATGCAATTGTCGCTGAGCAATCTGCATCTACAATTTCCCCTGTCTCCTTCACAAGTACAAAAGCTACAAAATAGCTTTTAAACTTTTCCGTAATGGGATTATTTTGAGGCGCTTTCGCATCCCCTACGACATAAATTGTATTTGAGGCATACACAGCTATCTTCCTTTCTTATACAAGGATAACGGGTTTCTTAATAGTCGTACGAGCGATAAACTCAACGTTCATTAAAAAATGTATCCGCTTACGAATATTATATAAAATTATCAGAATTTTAACAACATTTATCTTTACACATATTTCATAATTATGGATAATTGTGAATTTCTTTGATGTAATATCTTCAACTGTACATCTTACATTATGTTAGAACTCCTTGTACCATGCAAAGAATTAGCTTTTCTGTTTTCGTACTTCATTTACAAATAAAAAACAGTTAGCGATCGCTAACTGTTTCATTACTTTGGTAATACGAAAATTGTTTCATTTGACTTAGAAAATTGGTACTCTTTTCTCGCAAACTTCAAAATTTCCTCTTCATTATCCGTTAAATTCTCAATGTTAGTCTTTAAAAACGATTGATCCTTCTTTAATGTAACTAATTGTTTCTTTTGATTTGTAATCGTATCTTTTTTATTCATTATTATCTCTTGCTGTTTCGTTAAAATATATTGAACATACAAAGTAGTCGCTGCAATAAAAAGAACCATTAAAATAAATCGTCTTAACTTCTTTTTATTTATAGTACGATTGTCACTAGGTTGTGATAGTTGCTCTGGTATATTAGGAACATTTACTCTTTTGAGTTTCCTCATTTCAAGTCCCCCTAACCCATATTTTTCACTACCATAGGCACGTTTTCTTACTAAACTAAATTCTATTCTTATAAAATAAGTTCCTTCACAAAAATATCTCACAAATTAACCAATTAAAGCTAGCATTCGACGACATTTCCATATTTACATCGAGATTTTTTATGTATGCTGCAATAAAATAGTAGTTTATGTTATTCTTTTTCTACTATTGTAGAAGAGTTTTTTACTTAGCACTTTATTTTATCTCCTCAACATCAGGATTCGCATATAAATCAATATCAAAATCAGCTTTAATACTGTTAGAAAAATCAATTACTGGATTATCTAAATGAAAAGCTGGTGTATGACTATCATTTATTTTAATTACAATAGTGAATCTACATTCTAATCCAAATTCTCTTTTTAGTTCATTTATAATGGCTGACTTATCTTTTAGTTTTAGAATTAATTGCTCCATTACATCTCCTACATCTAATGATTCCTGATATCCTGTACTTAGTTGCCAAGATGTATAGTTTCTTGTTATGTTTTCAGTTTCGTTTGTTTTTCTAATTATGTCCCCTTTTTTATAACTTTTAGTTGGGCTTACTTGCAATCTTTCAGAAACAACCTCTACTGGAAATTCATCTCCAGACAGATTGAAATAAACCATTACTTGCGTTTCATCCATTAATCTCACACCTTTATTAAAAATAAATTATTATTTAATTCAATCGTTCCATTTTACTACAGACTTCAAGTTGAATTTTATGCCAACCTATAACTACTTTTAATATTAATATGAATCATTCTACAATTACATCTTTTTATTAATATATAATGTTTTTATTTTTATAAAGTAAAACTTTAATCAATGTGGGTTATGTTCAGCCCCACTCCCACCTAACTTCTTTGCCCCAGCCGAGTTTTGAGGTGGGAGTTTTACTTCCCGGCAAATAGCGGGATAAACTCTATTACTAACGGCGCATTACTTCTCCATTTAAATTGTTTACATAATACTATTATTTTTATAATTTATTATCCCAATAAAAAAACAATCCATCTGTTAGATGGATTGTTTTTACGTTTCATTTTTATAATTCTTTAAATAATTTAATCGTTTTTACCTTAACTGAATTGGATTTATAATAATGAAATAAAAATATATATTAAAAACCGAGCGCATTATGCATATCAAAAAATAGCTACCTATTAAACATTTATCATTTGAAAGCTAAAATGAATTTTAACCTTTCATTTGAAAAAATACGTATAAACCCTCTAATATGAGCAGACTTATCATACTAATCTATAACAATTTTGCCTTCTCCCCTTACCTGTTTCCTTTAACACATATGATCTTAAAACAAGCGCAGTTAATGAATCCGTTAATGTTTTATATGATAAATTAGACAATGCCAATAGATCGTTCGTATATAACATTCTATGCTTTTCTAATAATAATAGTACTAATCGTTCTGACGGTTTTAATGTCTCATCACTTTCTAGTATAAAGTCTATATTTTTCATTTCTTTAATTATTGCTCCTTATATAAAAAAATACTTTAAATGATTATTTAATATAAAAATAATACATAACAACATCTGAAGTATATTAAAATAACATCATTTTAAAACACTATTATACTATAACATAGAACAAGCATTTCCCGAAATAGGAAATGCTTGTTCTTAATTCACTTTCTTATATTGCTTATATGATTCTTCCAAACCTATATTATATTTCGTGTTTTTATCCGTCCAGTCTTCTCCTAAATTACCTGGCCATCCTGATGTATTAGCGACATATTTTAATAACTTCCAATCTTTTAATCCTTTTTTCACACCGCGCTCATATGATTTGACCATATTAGTGATTGCTATTTTTGCATTGATTTGTGAATCCATTAAACTTTCTTCAGATAAAGAGGCTGGTGCTAATCCGCCCCGATGCAATTGGAATAATCCAAATGATGTGCCCTTATCCCCTATCGCTTTTCGATTCAATTTTGTTTTATGGTCTGCGATAGATAGTGGAATCCAATCTGGAATATCATACCTCTTAGCAACTTCACCAATTATTTTCTTATTATTTTCAATCTCTTTATACTTCTCATATTTTGAATAAAAAGCATTCGTTACTGTTACTAACGTAAGTAATATGAATATATATTGTAACGTTTTTTTCATCATTTCATCTCCTGCTTTGTGTATGTTTCACTTCCTACTCACACTATAAAGCCTTTATGTGACATTCATTTGACGAAATGATATGAATGATGCATAAGTTAATAATAAATTAAGTTTTTCTAAAATCACTTAAACAAATAAAAACGGTTCGTCTATCATGTTCTAAACATGAGTGGCTAACCGTTTTCGAGTGTCTTTTTAATAAACACGTTCTACCTTATATATTTCTTGCAATATGTGGTTTGCTGTAATGACTCGTTCCGCCGCCACCTACTACTACTTTACCGCCTTTTCCAAAGATTAATAATTTACTTGAACCATCTGCAAGAAGTACTATTACTTCCGCATGATCACTTGTAGCTACATAGATTACATAACCGCTTTTTGAAATACACGTTTCCCAATTCTCATCAAATTCTGATCTAACTACCCGATTAGAATACACTTGATTTTCAATTCTTCCTTGTTCTTCGTTTTCCAAATTTATTCTCCCCTCTTCCTTGAATAGTTATATATATTAAAATGGCAGTCCTGTTTAAAATAGTGACCGATTTTAACATAAATAGTATATGTAGGTAGTAGGAGAATGCTTGGACAATGAAAACGTATCAGCATTTAAAAATTTTACAATCGAAACTTCTCTTTAATCATTTCCGCTACTTCTTTTGGACTCAAGTAAGTATTATTAATTTTTATATACTCTTCTTTTTCAATTTCACCATGAAGAGAGTTTAATCTATGCTTTTTCATCGTTTCTTTTAAATTATTTTCAGACCATTCAATATCTCTTTTTTTCGGTTTATGTTCTAATCTATGCGGGCTTTTATTCCTTTCTAATCTTTCATCTAATTCCGCTTCCAGCTCTACAAAATATACCGTCCCACCTTTTAATTCAAAAATACTTACTACATGATGTATATAATCCCAATCGGATTGGAGGTCAAATGCCCATACATAAGTAAAAATCATTCCAGATAAATCACTTTTAGATACTTCTTCAAATATTTCATTACGAAATAAACTTACTAGTCTTTTTGCTTGTTTCGTACTGTAATCAAAAATTGGACTTACTAAATCAATTGTCATATGGTTATGAAAAAGTTTTAAACCGGTTAATGTTGCTAATTCTTGCCCCACTGTCATTTTCCCAACTGCTTGTGGGCCAAATATTAATATGAATTTCATTTATTTCCCTCCTATCGCTCTCTATAAACAATTACATAAAATAGAAAATAAGGCAGTCGATTTCGTATCGATTGCCTTATTTTTATTAATAGTTTCTGTACTATTTTTTTCGCACAGCTTCAAAAGTAAACATTTGATTTGCATTTGACGATTTTTTTTCATAAACATAGTCAGCCGAACAAATAATGTTAGAGAATCCTATACTTTCTAACAGAAGTTTAAACTCTTCTATTCCATACCAGCGCAGTGCGAAGCGTTGTAGTTCTGTTTGTACTAACTTTCCTTTACTCCATTTTTCATATTTTAAATAGGATAGAGTAACTTGGTTCAGCCAATCTATTTCAATTGATTTATTTTCTAATGTAATTCCGTCACCACTCGGCAAAGAAAAATTTGATGTATGAATCTCTCCAGTCTTCCAGTCATGCGGAAGCATAATATCGACGATTAACCGACCACCTAGCTTAAGGTGCTCATAAAAACATTTCAATGCGTTTATAGAATCCACACGATTTTCAATTAAACAAAAAGATCCAGTAGGAATGATAATTGCCTCATATTTATGTGGCAGTGAAAATTTTTGTAAGCTTCCTTCATATAGATTAGGATGTAATCCTCTCTCTTTACATCGTATACGGCACGATTCTAGCATTTCAGGTGAATAGTCTATCCCATCTACTTTAAATCCAGCCTCTAGAAGTGGGATGATGACACGCCCTGATCCTACCGCCGCTTCGAGAATTCTTCCTCTACAATTTTTTAAACGTTCTTCATAATACTCAATATCACCATTTAAAGAATAACCGACAGGCTTTGTGTAATCATAAAGTTCCGTGCAAAGTGTACTATAAAAACTAAACATTTATTTTCTCCTCCGTTTTATACGTACGGAAGATTTCATTTCAATTCAATTAATCTTCCTGTACCTTTAATTTTAATGAAAATTCGAAAGAGCTGACTGTCATACTATATCACTCGCTTTCCATAGAATATAATCATATTGTATAATATTTCCTTCAAAATGAATATATAGAAATCGAAAATTCAGACTTATTTTGAAAGGATGATATGATGAATTTATTAATTGGATTTCTTTTTCTTCTTATCACTTTTAATGCTCTAATTTTCTTTATTGCAAAGAAGTATAGGCGAATATGGAAAATTGCCAGTGGCATTTTAATCCTAAATGCAATTTTTTTATTTGTTGTAAGTACTTTTAATAGAAATTCATAATTGCCTCCTCGTATTGATAAACAATTACACCCCAAAATTTAAAGAGCTTACTATATAGTAAGCTCTTCATTAAAAATCATTTATTTCACGATCGGTAATATTATTTCGCTTAATTTTACTGTAAGCTTCGTACCCGCTTTCGGTCTAATTGTATAATCATAGTCGCTAGCAATTAAAACAACTCCAATTTGATGCCCCGCTTTAAAGACATAATCATCTGGCTGCATGTCCCATGTAAATGTATAATCTTTGCCCGGTTGAATCGCTGTTGAATTTTCTATACTCTTTAAGTTTTGAGGATCCATCCAGCCTCTCGTTACGACCTCTGGCTTCGCTTCTCCATAATCAACAAGTAAAGCGGTTAAATTTGATACAGATCGATCAATATTTCCCGTAATTGAAATCTTTGGTGTACCACTTATACGCGTATCTTTTTGCAGTACAGGCATTGTATACACTAATCGATTGGCTACTTCGAGTTCTGGGTTTGCTACTAATTGGTTTGATTTCATTTTTGCATCATCTACGAATGAGAAAACCTTATTAGCAGATCCCATACTTAATGGCAAATTGACTGCTTTATTACTTAAATACATTCGGATTTTTGACGGCACAGCCGCTGGATCTGGCCAATTTTTTAACCTTTCCCATGTTTTATTTTCTCGTTGTACATCAACCATTGGTTCATCCATAATTCCATTTTCAATTCCGTACAACCAATAATCTAACCATTTATTTTGTGTTTGCTGCCAGTTATTACTTGATGTTCCGCCGTGTCCACCTTGATGTAACCACATTTTACGAGGTACATCATTTTCTCCAAGCGCATCCCACCATTGTGAAAACTGCTTCGTTTTTACGTTCCAATCGTTTAAACCGTGAACGACAAATACGCTCACTTTTACATTTTTAGCATCTTTCACATAGTTACGTTTATCCCAAAAATCATTATAATTACCAGTTTTCCGGTCTTGTCCATCAGTGAGCTCTTTTATAACTTGTCCGCAAACTTCAGGGTTTTCCCTTGTTAGTACTGCTTCTGCCATATTATCTGTATCTTCCCCTTGATACCCACCTGGCGCAATGACTGCGCCATTTGCACGATAATAATCATACCAACTACTAATCGCTGCGATTGGAATAATTGTTTTTAACCCTTCAACTCCAGTCGTCGCAACAGCATTTGGTAACGTACCATTATAAGAAACCCCTGTCATACCTACATTTCCAGTAGACCAATTTGCATTTACTTCTTTTCCTTCTTCTGTATATGCTTTCGCACGCCCATTTACCCAATCAATGACAGACTTCGTCCCCAATATTTCCTGTTCGTCTCCAGTCGTAGGACAGCCATCTGATTTTCCAGTACCGATACTTTCTCCTAAAATAACTGCATAACCTCTTGGCACGTAATAGTTTCCGTACGAACCAAGATTAACCGCTCCATACGGTTTTCCTTCATACGCATACAATTCTTCATCTACATTATATACAGGAACATCTTTTAATCCAGCTCGATATGGACTCATTTCATAAATAACAGGAACTTTCACATTCGGATCAGTTTTTGGACGCATAACCTTTACTGATACACGATCCTTTTTACCATTGCGATCACTATCAACTTCTGTTTCTACAAACAAATTTTCAATAATCGCTTCATCAAGTGAGTAAATAGGTTTTGTCATCCCATTTTCTAATTCAATTTTTGTGTTCGAATGTAATGCTTCTGAAACTTTTCCATTTAACTTAACGCCATTTTCATTTCTGTTGTTTGTTTCCTTATTTTCTGCATACGCAGTCATAGTAGAAACTCCTGATGTAATTGATAAAGATAAAATAGCTGATAGTGTAATTGCAATTTTCTTTTTCTCCATGCCCTTCCCTCCCCAATACTTCTCTTCTTACTATACAACAAAATTACTGAAAATTCAGTTTATATTTTATACAATAACTTGAGAAATTTGTAGAACATTCTCCCTACGAGCTTTCAAAATTATATAGTTCCACTTAATACTGTTTTATAATCATAAAAAAGCATCGTCTCCTATTGAAAATAGACGATGTTTTTTAGTTTTTAATTAGCCCTTCTTCATATAAATATCAAACTGTATCTCTCCATCTATAGTAGAGACTCCATATTCAAAACCATGTCTTTCTAAAATACTTTTCACTATCGCTAATCCTAATCCTGTACCTGATTTTTCTTTACTACGAGAAGATTCTAATACATAAAATGGTTCCCAAATTTTATCGATATCTTTAATTTGTTCAGCATGAATACCATTTTGAATTTGAAAATATATACCATCGTTTCTATTTTGTAAATAAATTTTCACATTTTGATTCGTTGCATATTTAATCGCATTAGAAATTAAATTTTGAAACACCATTCCCATTTTATTTAAATCTGCATAAATGATTGTATCACCAACAGTATTGTTCACTTGCAAATTGATTTTTTTCGATTCCAGTTCAATCTTATGTTTATCTATTATACTTTGGACTAGTGGCTCAATAGGGAATTCTTCTTTTTGTAATATATCTCTTTCTAGTTTAGAAAATCGTAATAACTCTTCAATTAGATTTGATATGTGATCAGTTTGTTTAATAATTGTATCTACGTACGTACCATCATCTAACTCATCTTTTATTCCCATAGAATATGCTTTTACTAATGCGATAGGTGTTTTTAATTCATGAGTCATATCACCCATAAATTGTTTTAAATGTTCATTACGATCTGTTAAATCTTGATGTGCTTCATGCAATTTATCACTCATAATATTGATACTATTGGCTAAGTCTCCTATTTCATCGTTCGTTTTCACTTTCGTTCTTTTAAACTTCAAACGTGAAATTTCTTCTGCAACATCACTTAATTCTTTCAATGGTGTCGTGATTGTTTTTGAAAGTATCCACACAAGTAAAATAATGAGAAGGAGTGAGAAACACAAAATGTATAAGTAAAATGTATTTAACGTATTAATAATTTCATTTGAATTTGCAATAGAAGTCCCAATTAAAATTATCGTATCATCTTTCGCAATATATTTAGCAAAAAAGCTTGCTTTTACCTTTCCTTGATCATATAGTTTATTCGATTGCCCTTCCGTTTTCACTTTTATGACTTCGTCTTTCGTAATCCACAGTTTATTTAATGTTACCTTCTTTCTCATAAGTTTTGTGTGTAGTGCTTCGTTCATATCAACTATTGACTGGTTGATTGGCGTATACACAATTGAAACATTACTTTCATTTTCAATTGTATGGATAACATCTTCTAAATCTTTTACTGATGTATCTTGTATTTGCGTTGTAAATTTATTTAAGTTTTCACGTGTTTTATAAATATTATAT
>NZ_JAEHCH010000110.1:0-253 GCF_016483245.1 Bacillus cereus group sp. N31
GTGGTTGGGTTGGTGTTTCTGGGTCTGTTGTATTGTCTGGCTTTGTTGGCTTTTGTGGTTCTGTTGGCTTTTCTTGATCTGTTGGTTTTTCTGGTTCTGTTGGGTTCTCTGGATCTGTCGGTTTCTCTGGATCTGTCGGGTTCTCTGGATCTGTTGGCTTTTCTGGATCTGTTGGTTTACCCGGATCAGTTGGTGTTTCCGGTTCTGTCGGGTTATCAGGTTATGTAGGTTTGTCAGGTTGTGTTGGATTGTC
>NZ_JAEHCH010000111.1:0-248 GCF_016483245.1 Bacillus cereus group sp. N31
TGAGAGTGTTAAAGATACCCAGTCTGTAGACCTTGTTATCAAACTGGAAGAGTGGGACAGAGATAAAGAATATGACCGTCTGGGACTTCATGAAGAGTACACAGAGTATCTTGGAAATAAAATCGTATGCCATTCTCTTCCGATTCGCCCTGGCCGTAACCTGGCTATCATTGTTGAATCTGCGGAAGTCAACCACAGACAGAAGAAGATGGGCTACAATGCGGCAGAAGAGCTGTACAAGCGTGTTC
>NZ_JAEHCH010000112.1:0-246 GCF_016483245.1 Bacillus cereus group sp. N31
TGTAAAACGTATTAGACAATGTGACGCGTATCTTCCTGAGAAAGCATTTGATGCTGTAAATGAAGATATAGATGGTCAAATTATGTTATCGAATATTTAAAAAGAACAACGTGGAACTTCAGTAGCATCGTTAGCACTTGCAGCAGTTTCAGTTCCTAGCCGCCATCAGAAGAAAGGAATCGGCGGAAATCTGATCACGGCTCCGTTAGAAAAACCGAAAGAATTAGGATTCTGGTCAGTTGTAGT
>NZ_JAEHCH010000113.1:0-245 GCF_016483245.1 Bacillus cereus group sp. N31
GTAGTAGCGATTTGTTGATTTAACCATACACACAAAGATAAGAAATGGTGCCCGTGGCACTTGCGTTTTCGTTTCATCCCGCCTGCTTCTATAGCTAATTGATTAAGTGTAGCGGGAGACATATATCGATATAGCTCCTCGGCAAATAAAGATAACTCTTGTTTTTGGTGCATATTCATAAAAAGCACGTCACCCTTTCTCATTAACATAAGAAAATAGTAACGTGCTTTTAACTTCAAAAATAG
>NZ_JAEHCH010000114.1:0-245 GCF_016483245.1 Bacillus cereus group sp. N31
TTTTGTAGTAGATCTACCTTGATCATTGTCGGACGGTCTTTCGCATTTCCGTCTTTCCATGTCTTCGTTCCTTCTACTTTTGTTTCGCCTACTTTTGTATTTATAATGTCATAACCTTTTACCTCTGATTTATATCCATCCACTGGTTGTTCTTTCACTTCATACTTGTATGCATTTCCTTCGGCATCATATGCAGCTAAATCTGTAAACACGTACTTCCATTCACTTGCTTTACTTACCTCTTG
>NZ_JAEHCH010000115.1:0-245 GCF_016483245.1 Bacillus cereus group sp. N31
GTCAAAGGATTATCTACATCACACGCCGCTTCTAGTTTTACATGTGCTAAACGAGAATCCAACTTCGATAAATCTAAAGAATCAATAGAATGTAAATTTCCACCGACAGGTTCTATTACTCGTCCATCTTTCTCTAAAAATTTTACACCTAAGGCAGAGAGCATTCCGGCACCCCCATCGTTCGTAGCACTTCCTCCAAGACCTAAAATGATGTGCTGTACGCCTTTATCCAGTGCATCTAATAT
>NZ_JAEHCH010000116.1:0-244 GCF_016483245.1 Bacillus cereus group sp. N31
TAGCGTTGGCTTCCATTATTTTTGGAATGGAATACCGAATTGTGTTAAAAGTTCACTAGCTTCTTCATCAGTTTTCGCTGTAGTAAAGATTACGATGTCCATACCGCGGACTTTGCTTACTTTATCATAATCGATCTCATGGAAGATAAGATGCTCTTTAACACCTAATGTCTAGTTCCCACGACCATCGAATTATTTCTTAGAAACACAACGGAAATCACGTACACGTGGTAAAGAACCTGAC
>NZ_JAEHCH010000117.1:0-243 GCF_016483245.1 Bacillus cereus group sp. N31
TTTTCAGTAATGTTTGTACAAGTTTTTCCATCTCATCTAACCTATCTTTATAAATAGAAAGCGATCCTCCAAAAGGATATGAAATGTCTTTACCTATACCTTCAGTGAGTCCATATAATGTATTCAATTTCTTATCAACACTCGGATAGTGACCAAGTACACTTTGCTTATGATTTTCTGGCATCGTTACGACAAAATCAGCCCAATCAAGCAAAGCTTCATTTACCTGCTGCGCGGCATGAT
>NZ_JAEHCH010000118.1:0-239 GCF_016483245.1 Bacillus cereus group sp. N31
GTTTCTACTTGATAAGAAAAATTGAACAGCTAAAATACCAGCATAAATAAGAACCATTATTCCCCATCTCTTTCTTGTTTATATTTTTCAATAATCAATTTTGCATCTTCTACACTTATCCGATCATCAATCGACAGGCTCTTGATAAATTTAATAAATTCCTCGTTTTCTACGGCATCATTCATTTTTATTTTATCGATTAATCGATCAAGTTTAAGGCTTACTGTTGGGTATGATAC
>NZ_JAEHCH010000119.1:0-238 GCF_016483245.1 Bacillus cereus group sp. N31
GTCCAAGGAAGAAACGATACAGTTTATTACAGTGATTCCCTGGAGCATAATAAGCATCTTTTCTATTTATTACGAGCTCCCATACAATTTCAATCATCCGTAATGAATGAGGACCTCGGTCTGTAATATCACCAACGAATGCAAGCCTTCGTTTTGCGTTATGAATTGGGATACCACTATCCCAGCTATACCCTAGTTTCGTTGTTAAATCTTGAAACTCTTGGAAGCATCCGTGAAT